>SIAL01000028.1 GCA_009691815.1 Gemmataceae bacterium
TAGGTTTCACCCTCAACGATATCCTAGGTAATCGCGGAAATCCAACCTTTTCCAAAAGGGAGAATGCAGGAGGAGGGAGAGTTCAAGGAACTTTTGGGGACATACATAGGAAACCATAGCCAAAACGGGGGGCCATAGCAAACCAACGAGGGTTGGCGCAACAGGCAACACCGTCGCGATTGCACCTGTAATCCCTGATTTGACGCAAATTATTTTGGCCAAGCACTTTCAGGAAGGGAAGAAAATTATTTTGGCCAAGCACTTTCAGGAAGGGAAGAGCCTTGTTTAATTCTCATCAGCAGGGTCCGTTTAAGGAGTGATCCGTGGTTTCATTTTCTCGTCGCTAGTTTCTGGGCTCCGCGAATTCCGTCGGCGGGGCGGGAAGTTACCATTGGGCCAAAGAACCTCGTGATTTGGTTGGGGAGGCTTTGGCCAGATTGCTGGCCAAGATGGCCCCGATTTTCACCCAAACACTCTGTTTTTGACATGGCACCGGGATCCCACCACTACGATGGTGGTCCAATGGATTGGGGTTCGTGGGGTAACGGCGGACACCACGGTTCAATACACCAGAAACCCTCTTGCTTGGACTCCCAAACCTCCCACATCCAAGGCGAGTCCATCAAGAAAATCGTTCTGGCCATTCCGATCAGTTGGCAATCGCCAAACCTGAAGCCAAACTCTATCCCATGACCGATTTTCAGGTATTTCGGGCAGAACTAACCTGCCTTGAACCGGGAACTGAATACGCCTTCAAGATTGGCAAATCGTCCGGGGTGTATCGTTTCCGCACCATGCCCCAAAAAGCCACCGACACGATTACCTTTGTTACGGGCGGAGATGTGGGAATCCAATCCGCGCCCGTGGCCAACAATGTCATGGCGGCACGGCAAAACCCTCATTTTGCCTTCGTGGGAGGGGACCTTGGATATGATGTCGCTGACACTTCCGGCTCGTTAGACACACCACAAACCGCCATCATTTATATTCATAATTCACGAGAATCAGGGGGTTTCCACCCCCCGCTCGCCTGTTTCCGTCTTATCCTTGGGTCCTTCCTTGGTGTTTGCTTTTTTCCAAATGGGAGACCTCCGAAATAGTATATTCCAGCGCTGGACAAATGACTCTACCAAAAAGGTATGGCATCGTTTCCACGGTTGTTTTTTTCGAGCCGGAAGGGGGAGTTACGGAATGTTCTGGGGATTCTTTACCGGGCGGTTTCGAAATAAAGTAATCCACCTGGTCACAGCCATCAGCACCAGACTCAACACACTGGTCATGACAAACAGGGTGAGAAAAAGGCAGATCGCCCCGGTGACTTGCTTGGTTCGATCATCAAGCCTCATCATTGCGGGAAAACGCCAACCGATCATTTCCACCCCGGCGGTGGTGGTGGTCGCCAAAACAAAGATCATCGGTAGGATCGTCACCCAAATGTATCGACCTTTTCCCGCCTCAATTAAAAGAGTGGTGACCACGGCCAAAGCCAAAACCGCCAACATTTGATTGGCAATTCCGAACATGGGCCAAATGGTGCCAATGGAACCGGTTGAAACCAGAAATCCCCAGCCCAAGGTAACGGCAAGCGAGGCAACTAGGGACCCGGGTAACCAGTCAGTTCGTCCCCAGGCAGGACGGATTTGGCCGAAAAGTTCCTGAACCAAAAACCGGGCTATTCGGGTCCCCGTGTCAATGGTTGTAAGGATGAAAAGGGCCTCAAACATGATGGCAAAGTGGTACCAATATTTCCAATAATTCGCAATGGTTTGGTCGGAAACGCCCGCCCGTTCTAGAGGTCTCGTGAGAATTTGCGCCATTCCAACGGCCAAGGTTACCGCCCCCCCCGTGCGTCCCCTAAGGGTTTCCTCTACTCTTCGCTCCACCTCGGGAAGGTCTAAATGGGACAGATCCCGGGCCGCGCCAAGCTCTTCATGGAGTCGATCGATTTGCGCTTGGTATTTGGGTAATTGGTTGAGGTCCGTGTTGATTTCATAGTAAAGTTTTGGGTCAATCGACGCCCCGGCAATTAAGGCGACCAAACCAACTAGCCCCTCCATAATCATGGCCCCATAGCCTATAGGGCGAATGCTTGTTTCCCGGTTGATCATTTTGGGAGTGGTGCCGCTTGCTACCAAGGCATGAAAACCGGAAATGGCTCCGCACATGACACAGATGAAAACAAAGGGGAACATGTTTCCCGCAAAGGTTGGTCCCCCTTGGGCAAACACCGGTTCAATAGGACGGTGAAGGAGCGGTGGATTGGCAATCATGGTGCCGACCACCAACAGGCCAATCGTGCCGATTTTTAGAAAGCTCGATAGGTAATCTCTTGGGCAAAGGAGCATCCACACCGGCAGGACCGAGGCGACAAACCCGTAGCCACAAAGGGCTAGGATGGTTTGGGTTTTATCCAACAAGAACCATGGTTCCAAGGCGGATCCCGGGATAAGGCTTCCCGCCCAAGTGGCAACGAGGACGGCTAGGCCCCCGCCAATTGAAGCCTCAACCACCGCTCCGGGGCGGATTTTGTACATGTACCAGCCGACGAATAGGGCAATCGGGATCGTGCAGGCGATTGTAAAAACCCCCCATGAACTGCCCGGAATTACTTGGACACCACCATTGGGTAGTACCACCGATTTGGTGGCAGGATCAAGGGCCTGCACGGGAAGTTTTCCCGTTTGGGGCAAGCCCAATAAAAAGGGTTCGGACCGGTGGATCGGGTCAGACCCCTTGGCCAGAAAAACCTTGCAACCTCCGGGAACCCGGTAGGTTTCCCGGATTTGATTCGAGCGTGGAACATCCACCAAGAGGGAACCCCCTTTCGGCAGGATGATTACCGTTCCCCTAGGAAAGGTAACTTCCTCTCCCCCCAAGGCTTTAACCACCACGAATCCAAGCCCGGCTAGGGCAATAATGACAATAACTAGGATGGCCAAGGCAACCGCCCGCCAAGCCCATGGGCCAAGGGCTATTCGGGTCAATTCGGCAAGGGACTTGCCGTCGTGGCGCACCGAGGCGGCTAGGACGAGCATATCCTGAACCGCCCCGGCCAAGCAAACTCCCACTAAAAGCCACAAAAGCCCGGGTGCATATCCATATTGAAGGGCGAGTACCGGACCGATCAAGGGACCAGCCCCGGAAATGGCGGCAAAATGGTGGCCGAAAAGCACCCATTTGTTGGTGGGGTGGTAATTTTGTCCGTCATGTAGCCTATGGGCGGGAGTGACACGCGCATCATCTAGGCAGGCAAGTTTGGCCGCGAGAAAGGCGGAGTAGTAACGATAGGCGATGGCCAGAATCAAAAGCGCCGCAAGCATCACCGGCAAAGCATGGAGGATGATTCGTCCATCGGGAAGTGCCTGCCAAAATTCAAAGCCCATATCGTGTCACCAGATAAAGGAATGAGAAAGGAGATTGTTTCCGCTAGTCAATATTCAAGGCGTTAAGCCCTATTCAGAGGCACCCATCGCCTCAAGAAACCGGCTTTTTGTGGGGAAACGCGCCGCCATGAGGGCAAACAAACCAAGGGCCACACCAAGCAAGATGTCCTTTTCAATGTTTGAACCAACAAGCATGAAAAAAACCATGCTGAAAAGGGCCGGACCTTCCAAAAGGGCATAGGCAATGATCCACGACTGGGTGGCATGGGCCGCCAACACACTGGGATCGTTGCTGGGTTTCCGAATGGTTGCCAAGGCAAATCCCGCCCCGGTTGAGGTAAATGCCAAGGTCAATGCAACCGTCACCAAGGTCCATTCCGGTTCTTTTTCGATTTCTTTGAATGGTGCGATGACGAGAAATAGGACGATTAGGGTCGCAACTCCCATAATCAGCGTCGAGCAAATTACTTGCAAAATCTTAAGTTTGGACTGCCCAGCGGGGGAATCCAACCATGTTCGAACAGCAAAGGAATTGACGATGGGATCAACCATGAAAACCTCAAATGCTTGACAATGAAAAAAAACAACCACACCTGTCCTAATACCAAGCGGGCGGGGTCAATCGATGCGACTGAAATCAAAATTTACCCGTGGTTGGTGGCACTGGCAAACTCTTCATCAATGCGTCGCATCTCGTCGGTTTCGCGCTTGGATTGCCACCACGCCCAGGCAACCGCCAAAAGCGAAACGCCCAGAACCGCTATGCCAATGGTCCACCGTTCATCAATGTGCGTGCCATCTTTGAGGTTGTAGTTGATCACCGAGGGCAAGATAAGGAGGCTGACCATGTTCATCACTTTTAGGAGAGGATTGATGGCCGGGCCGGCCGTGTCCTTTAAGGGATCCCCAACCGTGTCCCCTGTAACGGAGGCTTTGTGGGTTTCGGACCCTTTGCCCGTGGTGGCTGTTTTAGGTTGATCCTCGATGGTTTTTTTGGCATTATCCCAAGCCCCACCCGCATTGGTCATAAAAACGGCGATCAACTGGCCGGTAACAATCATGCCAGCCAAATATCCCCCCAAGGCCCAAGGACCCATGGAAAAGCCGATCACGACAGGAGCGAAAATGGCCAAGAGCCCGGGGCCGACAAGTTCCTTTTGGGCGGTTGAGGTACAAATATCGACCACGCGGCCATAATCGGGTCGTTTGCGCCCCTCCCAAATTTCCTTGTCACGAAACTGAAGGCGGCATTCATGCACAATGAGGAAGGCGGCCCGGCCAACGGCTCTGATCGTCATGCTGGAAAACAGGAAGGGAACCGCTCCGCCAAAGAGCATGCCGATGAACACATAAGGATCGGCCAAATTGAGCCGTTGGGCCCCCCGAAGAAACTCTTCAATGGAAAGGCGAATAATGGCATCCTCACCCTTGCCAGTGGCGGCAATGGCGATGAAACAGGCAAAAAGCGAAACGGCGGCAAGCACGGCCGAGCCGATGGCAATTCCCTTGGTGATGGCTTTGGTGGTGTTGCCAACGGCATCGAGATCGGCCAGAATCTGTCGGGCTTTCCGGTAGGTTTCCGGGTCCATGTAATCCGGGTCCGACGGGGCCAAGGGTTGGTTGTTGGTATCTCGATTGAACCCCATCTCGCCGATGCCCGAGGCGTTGTCCGCGACGGGGCCAAACACATCCATTGAAATAATGTTGCCGGTAAGGGTCAGCATTCCGATACCACAAAGGGACACACCATAGGCGATAAAAATAGGATTATTCGTATCGGCAAAGGTGAGAACGGAGCCTAACAGGGCCCCGGCAATGATCATCGTGGTCCAAACCGCCGATTCATACCCAAGGGCAAGTCCCTGAATAATGTTGGTGGCGTGACCGGTACGACAGGCTTTGGCAAGGGTTTTTACCGGTTCGTGTTCGGTGCTGGTCCAATAATCAGTGCAACGGAGCAGGGCCATTGCTAAAACGATGCCGATTAAACAGGTAATGATTGGGCGATAATCGAATCCCTCGTAAATGGGCATTATCTTTTGGGCAAGTTGGACCATGGTCGCCCCGGCGCCGACATTCGCTTTTTCGGTGTCTTTCACCGGGGATTTGCAGATTTGAGTCTGCTTGGATTCGTCAAGTTTTTGATAAAGGGCATACACCTGATTGATGTAGGCTTCCTGAATATCATCCAGTTTTTCGGCGGCACTAGATTTCCCGGCTTTGCGGAAGCCGGTTAACTCTTTTTCAAAAAGGGTCTGGGCCTCGGCAGTGCGGAAGTTGATTTTGCTTGCCTCGTCGCCTGCCGCCAACTTGAGGGCGGAGACAAACTCGGCCTCGCGGTAGAGTCCGCGCTTGATTGCTTCGCGCACGATGTAATTACCCGAGGGACGCAGGTAAATGGTCCCCATAATGCAAATGGCAAAGGCGGAAAACACCGCACCAAACTTGAATGATTTGACCAAGGCCCCCATGGCAGCCTTGACACCTTCGGATTTCCTTGCGCGAACGCGGCTAGTGGAGATAATATCACCCACCACACCAATCGCATGAACCAAAAGGGGGAAGATCACGCCCATGTGGCCAAAGCTGGCAAGGCCCAAAATTAGGGCGGCCACCATGGTTACTTCGTAGCTTTCAAAAATGTCCGCGGCCATGCCGGCGCAATCACCAACATTGTCACCCACATTATCCGCGATGGTTGCTGCGTTTCTGGGATCGTCTTCGGGAATTCCCGCTTCCACTTTGCCAACAAGGTCGGCGCCCACATCGGCGGCTTTGGTGTAGATGCCGCCACCCACCCTCATAAACAGGGCCAGAAGTGTGCCACCAAAACCAAAACCGAGGAGAACCTCAAAAGCCTTTTCCCCAAAGTAGAGGAAAATCAGGGTGCCACCAAGGAGGCCAAGGCCGTCGGTAAGCATGCCGGTAATCGTGCCCGTTCGGTAGCCGATGATCAAGGCTTTGCCAAAGCTCTCCCGTGAGGCCGCGGCGACTTTGACATTGCCCAAGGTGGCCATGCGCATACCGACAAAACCGACAAGGCCGGAGAAAATGGAGCCCATTAAAAACGCGATACCGCGGCCAATGGCAACTTGCTTTTCAACGAAATCATCAGGCCGTTCCCAAGGCCATTTGGCAACAACCAAGATGGCGGTGATGATGGCGATAAGAACGCCCACCACACGAAACTGGCGAAATAAGTAGGCATCCGCACCATCACGAATCGCTTTGGCAATTTCCTGCATTGCCTGGGTGCCATTGCCGTTGGCGAGCACATATTTGGTTAGCCAAAACGCATAACCCAAACCCGTAAAGGCCACGATAATATTGGCCAACAGGGCAATCCGTTCACCCATGGAAAACGCTGGATTGGTGAAGATGCCAAAGGGGGTCCAGTCAGAAGAGGACTGGGAACTGGCAAACATTCCGATGCCTTGGGAACCCATGAGGCCCAAAACCAGAAATGCCGCCGAAAAAAGCAACCAACGATTGGCGGATCGTTTTTGGAGCCGCTCAATAACACTAGGTTTCCGCATGGGGAAAGGAACCTCATGAAAAATATCCACCCACGCTGGAACATCGTTTCCGCAGGAGAGGTGGAAAAATGTACAGTACTTGGGCACGCCCAGCTTGGTTCGTTAGTGCCCCCGATTCCATCGGCAAAGCCCAACCCAAGTCCCGGGATTCCCCGGAATTGCGTGTCCACATCTAATGAAATGTTAGTGAAGAAAGGATGAGGGGCTAGCGATACTCAAGAAACCAATCGGAAAGATTTACCCCAACCTCGGTTTCCCACATTTTGAGCAATTTTTTATAAACGGGACCGGGCCATGGCAGCTCTTTTCCCTCGAAAGAGCTTGCCCCAGCCACCCCAAATAGGGTGCCCGTGAGCAATACCTCATCGGCATGGACAGCCTCATGCGGAAAAACGGGTCCTTCTTCCCATTTTAACCCCAACCGCAACACCATTTGATGGATGTGGCAAAGGGTAACACCAGGCAAAATGCACGCGATCGGCGGGCTTTTGCAGGTGTCTCCCTTGAGGACCAAAACATTTGCCGAGGCCGTTTCGGTGATTTGGCCCTCCCGGTTTTGAATCAGGGCAACGCTTCCGGGCTCTATTACCTTGGCTTGGCGGTCCGCCAGCCACCAGTGCATCCGGCTGCGGGTTTTTAGACCAACAGGGACAGACGATCCGGGAACTTGTTGGGTTTCCACCAAACGCAGCTTGGCACCCGATTCAAACCAACCGGCATACCGGCCTCTTGGGACCGGAAAGGTGTGGATAATTAGGGTGGGCTCTCCATCACCAAATCCACCGGGTTCCCCCAAGTAAAACCCCACCGGCCCAGGTGTCGCCAAAAGCACAACCGCCAATTCATGGTTAGCACCCGCCAAAGGAAGGTTTCGGCGGATGGCTTCGTGGGCGATGTCCCCGAGTGTTTGGGGGGTGGTTCCTTTGGGAAGGGGGATTCCCGCCCGTTGGCAGTTCAAAAAAAACCGCCCAAGGTGTTCTTCCAACAAAAAGGGTTTGCCTTGGAAAGTGCGAATCATGTCTGTAATGGTGGCACCCTGAATAAACCCGGCATCATTCAGGGCTAGGTGCGCTTGGGAGCTTGGTATCCACTTTTGATTTTGGAACACCCAAGGTTCGGGTTTGTTTGGGTTGGGTTCGCTCATTTTCCCTCCTCTGGAATCATTTTCGACAGCATATCCACAGTCCGTTTGGTGGCTCCCTTTTGGCTTGCCACAAATTGGCGAGCCTTGTTTCCACGAATCTTTTGTTGTTCGGGATGATTCAGTTGATTTCGAAGGGCGGATAAGAGTTCGTCATGATCGTTAACCCGATCGGCCATCCCGCCCTGCACCAGAGCGTTGGCGATAGCCTGAAAATTCCAGACATGGGGACCAAACAGGGGGACCAATCCAAGGGCGGCGGGTTCGATCATGTTTTGTCCGCCCCTCTTACCATCTAAGCTTCCCCCTACATAAGCAAAGTTTGCCAGATTCCAAAGGGTCCCAAGTTCGCCAATCGTGTCAAGAAGCGTGATCGGTTCCCCCCACAAAGGTTGCTCCCCCAGAGAAAGGCGCGGGCAAGCAAATCCCAACGACTTGGAAAATGTGGCAACTTCTGCTCCTCGGGTCGGGTCCCGGGGGACGATGGCCAGCCGTAGCTTGGGAAAGTCGATTCGGAGTTTCTGAAAAACTTCGATACAAATCCGTTCTTCGGGAGGCTGGGTGGATCCCACGACCCAAAGCTGATCCGAATCCAAGAGTTTGAGGTATTCCCTAAGTGTCTGGATTTTTTGACCTTCGACACTTTGCGAGGCATGGTCAAATTTGACCGATCCGGTTACTAGAATCCGGTCCGGGGGAACGCCTAGGCTTGCTAAAGCGGCTGCATGGTCTGGTTGTTGGACTCCCCAGCGGTCCACCTTTTGAAGCAGAGAACCGACAAAAAAACGAAACCTTTGCCAGCGTCTGAGGCTTTTGGGGCTCATTCTGCCGTTGATTACAGCCAGAGGAATACGGCGGCGGTGAACGATTCCCAAAAAGTTTGGCCAAAGCTCGCTTTCTGCCAAAACAATCAAGGAAGGCTGAATCGTATCGAGGGCTCGGTTAACGGAAAAACTGAAATCAAAGGGGAAGGGAAAAGGGTAAAACGCGGCATGGCGTTTTTTCGCCTCCGCCATACCTGTGTCGGTGGAACTAGACACCACACACGAAACATCGGGACGGGTAAGGGTAAACTCTCGGAGCAAGGTTTCGAGGAGGATGATCTCCCCGACGCTTACGCCATGAAACCAAACGACTTTTCCCGGGGGTCGATCAGGTAGGCCCCCCCCGACAAGTCTTGTGGGGAAGAGTTTGCGACGATGGGCCCGGGCCAAAAGCCAAGGTGTAATCAAAACAATCCCTAGCGCGTAGATTCCATTCAGTAGCCAGGCCATGGGGCATATTTCCGGGGAGGATTTTGGCCTTAGGCGTGCTGTTTCATACAGCAGTTTTTGTGTTTTTTGCCACTTCCGCAAGGACAAGGGTCATTGCGACCGACCTTGATTCCAAAATTGCGGACGGTTTCCACCTTGGGAGGTGTGTTTTGTCCGGGTTGGGGCTCTCTACCTTGATTTTTGGCATTGGCGGCGGCGACCGCAGCCTGTTCGGCGGCCGCTTGCGAATAGATCGACGGGCTATCTTCATGCCGGGTTGTGTTGATGACCCAAATGCTTTCTTCGTAGCCTTCGGCCTCCTCCATGCGAAAGACAAGTTCGCTGGTTCGCTCAATGACACCCGCCCACATCGTCTCAAACTCGCGCATACCTTCGCGCTTGTATACGATTTTTGGGTCTTCCTGAGCGTATCCCCTAAGGCCCACCGCCGACCGAAGCTGGTCCATAGCGTAGAGGTGGTTTTTCCAGGCCGAATCGAGCTGCATAAGCACCAAGTGGCGCTCCATGGTTTTCATTTCGGGCCGATAGGCGTTGTCAAACTCGTTGAGCAACAATTGCCGAATGGCTTCGGCCGGGTGACCCATGAATTGTTCGGCTGTGATCTCAAGGGCCAAGCCGTCACGGGCCAGTTCTTCCAGTTCATTCACATCGGAGGGTTCCGGAGTTTTTGCCCCGGCAAGGATCTCTAATATGCGCTTGTCCACCGCCTCTGGGTGAAGTGGTGGGAGGTTTGCCTCGCTAATGCGGAGTAATTCGTTACGAACCTTTTCCGCGGATTCGGTGAGGACCAATTCAATGTTTAAGTCCGCCGCGCCCCTTGGGAAGCGAACTTTTGCCCAATGGGCCAATTCCTCACGGCGGGATTGGCCGGATGCTGGCAAAAACTGGGCCATTCCGGCGTTAACGGGAAATTCCACATCCTTGGTCCGGTAGAGAGTCCTAAGGCCTTCCTTGAGGATTTTTGAGGCCCCATCCATGGATAATTCGAAGAATGTTTCTTGATCAAGCTTGAGTCGATAGCTCAATCCAACCCAATTGCACAGCGTTGCCGCGGCAAAGTTCTTTTCGAGAAACTGGCCGCCTTGGGAGAGATCGACTTTTTCAATGGCAGCCTCGGCCATGGGGAGCAATTCGTCTAATAGATGGTCCTTGCCAATTTTTTTGAGGGAGGCCTCGCCAATCTCAAGGTCGTAGCGCCGTTTGAGCATCAAGCTCAGTGCCTGCCAGTTGTATTCCGACTCTTCCTCGCCGCCCAGATTTTCTTCGACCAGGTCGTTGACATGGTCAAAACACAAGGTTTTGGCCCGGGTTCTTGCGGTGTCTTCGGCGGCTTCGCTGTTACACCCGCGAAAGTCTTTGCCGGAAAATTCAACCCCAAGCCGCTCGGAAGCGTACTTGGCATAGCACTCAAAACCGTAATCGGGTTTGAGGAACATGGAGGCTACATTGGCCCCTTGCTTGTCCAGCATATCGAGAATGAGAAGGCGACAGTTGGTGTCGTTAAGAACGGCTTGGCGGTAGGAATAGACCCGGCGCCTTTGCATATCCATGACCTCATCGTATTCGAGGAGGTTTTTCCTTGTTTCAAAATGGCGCTCTTCGACCTTTTTTTGCGACTTTTGGATTTGCCAATTGACCAACTTTCCTTCGATCGGTTCGTTCTCGGGAATCCCAAGTCGACCCATGATTGACGAAGCCCATTCGCCATTGAAAACGCGCAACAAATCGTCTTGAAGGGACAAGTAAAATCGGCTTGAACCGGGGTCGCCTTGGCGGCCGGCCCGCCCCCGTAGCTGATTGTCCACGCGGCGACTATCGTGGCGTTCGGTTCCCACCACATGGAGGCCGCCATTTTCGGCGACCTTGCGCCCTTGTTCCTTCATCTGTTCTTTGGTTTCAATATCGCCGACATACTGTTTCCAAACCTCTTCGGGCACTTCCAGCCGAGTGGGATATTTATCCTTAAGGCGAGCCCAAGCAAGTGTCTCCGGGTTTCCGCCCAAGATGATGTCGGTACCGCGGCCGGCCATGTTTGTGGAAATCGTGACAGCCCCAATTCGGCCGGCTTGAGCAACAATTTCAGCCTCCCTTGCCGCGTGTTCAGGCAAGGCGTTTAATAGTTCGTGTTTGATCCCTTTTTGCTTTAAAAGTTGGCTCAATTTGGCTGATTTCGCCACATCAGTGGTGCCGATCAAAACAGGGCGACCCTGCTTGTGAATCTCGCCTACTTCGTCCAACACCGCTTTCCATTTTTCTTTCTCGGTGCGGAAAATGATGTCGTTGTATTCCCTGCGAACGAGAGGCCGGTTGGTCGGAATGGCCACAACATCGAGTTTATAGATCTTCCAAAATTCGTCGGCCTCGGTCATGGCGGTTCCCGTCATGCCGGCAAGCTTGCCGTAGAGTTTGAAAAAGTTTTGCAGGGTTATGGTGGCAAGGGTCTGGGTTTCTTCCTTGATCTGCACCCCATCACGAACATGCTTGGCCTCAACCGCTTGGTGAAGGCCATCGGACCATTGGCGGCCAATCATCAGACGCCCGGTAAATTCGTCGATGATGATTACGCATTTTTCGCCGGTTTCAGGATGGTCCATCACGGCGTATTGCTTGTCTCTGCGATAAAGGTGATGTGCCTTTAAGGCGTTGTCGATAAGGTGGGGCCACTCCATGTTGCCCGCGGTGTAAAAACTTTCCACTCCGGCGATATTTTCCGCTTCACGGGTTCCCCGGTCGGTGAGGTGGACCGAGTGTTCTTTTTCTTTGATTTCAAAGTGGACGCCCTGAAGCGTATCTTCGCCGGGCTTGGGAAGAGGCAAAGGCGGGAGGCCCCCGCCTTGGGTGGATTCCGCGTGAAGAAGCGCCGGGTCAAAAATCGTTTCCCCCTTGGATTGGGCAATTTCACGAAGTTCCCGCAGACGCTCAATGCGGGCTGTGCGTTCAAGATCGGTCAGCTTGCGGGCAATTTCATCCGCCTTGGCGAAGCGGGTTCGGTCGGAGGAACTGGGGCCTGAAATGATCAGCGGTGTTCGCGCTTCGTCAATGAGGATGTTGTCCACCTCGTCAATGACGGCAAAGTTCAATCCTCTTTGACTTTGATGCGAGTGGCTGGGATAGGTGGGGTCCCCCCAACGGGCGGGTTTCATGTTATCGCGAAGATAGTCAAAGCCAAATTCGCTGTTGGTGCCGTAGGTAATGTCACATTCATAGGCACTGCGCCTTGCGGCGGAATCCATGTCGGATTGGATGAAACCGGCTTCCATACCCAAGGTGCGGAAGATGGGCAACATCCATTCACAGTCACGACGAGCGAGGTAGTCATTGACCGTAATGACATGTACCCCTTTGCCATCGAGGGCATTGAGGAAGGCGGGCAGCGTTGCCACCAAGGTCTTGCCTTCGCCGGTAACCATTTCGGCGATCTTGCCCCGATGGAGGACGATCCCCCCAACCAATTGGGTGTCGTAATGGCGCATCCCTTTGGAGCGTTTTCCGGCTTCGCGAACGGCGGCGAAGGCCTCGGGCAATAAAGATTCAATAGAAGCCCCGGCGTTTCGTTTTTCTCTCAACTGGGTGGTGGTAAGGGCTAATTCGTCGTTGGATTTGACATTCATCGAGGGTTCAAGGGCATTGATTTTGGCCAAAAACGATCCCACAATCACATCGTGAACGGCCCCGGCGCGGTTGACCCTTTTATAGCCCAGCGATTTGACATAGCGTTCGTTACGGGAGCCAAAAACGCCCAAAAGGAGGGAACCCACCCCTTCGGAAAAGCGATTCATCCATTGGTTGAAGCGCTCCCAAAGGGAAAGTTCAAGCTGAGCATTATCCGCCATCCCATACACTCCAAACAATAAGTCCGGTCAAAAATCGGATTCGATCCTATCCCAACCTGCCAAGGCGATTGGGGTCAAGATCAGTGGGCCATCCCGGGAAAAAAGAGGGATGGAACCCGAGGCTTTTATCTTATTGGATTATGGCAAAGCCGAAATCCCAGCCTAATGAGGCAAAGCCACCTAGTTGTCCTATTCTTTTCATATTCGCCATACTTGCAGCCCAAAACGAAAGCTCTGAGGTGGGATTTTGCACCCCTTAATGATCTTCTAGTACCTTGGGTTTATTGGGTTCTGGCCCGGAAAAATCGGCAACAAGCCCCTGTCGGACGAGTTTTGCTTCGGAAAAGGCACCCCAATCGCCTTGGGCCAACCATTGGTCCATGGCCCTCTGGAGGCGATGAAGATTGGTTGCCTGGAGAGGATCCTGGGCCAAGTTTTGGATTTCGTGGGGATCGGTCAGGGTGTCATAGAGTTCATCCTTGGGTTTGGTTTTTGCTAGCCACAGTTTTTGGGGTCCAACCAGCTGATTTTGAGCATCCAAACGCCTGAGCGCCTTCATGGTGGGCATTTCATCCATGTAGGGGAGGGGTTGGGTCCACGGGCGTTCGGGATGATAATTGCGGATGTACTTGTAGCGGGTGTCTCGAACGGCCCGGGACCGATCATAAGAAGCGTCCATCCGATCTCGGGCCGCGAAAACAAAGTCCCGTTTCTTGGTTGCCTTGGGGAGAAACAGTTGGCCATCGAAATCTTTGGGGATGGGGGCATTGGCCAAGGCCAAGAATGTGGCGGATAGATCCAGTTCCGCCACAAGGTCTTCGCGAACGGTTCCGGGGGCGATTTTCCCCGGCCATCGGACGATTAGCGGGGCATGAAGACCACTATCATAGAGCCACCGTTTGCCCCGGGGCATTCCCCAACCATGATCCCCCCAAAAGACAACTACGGTGTTGTTGGCGATTTGCTCACGATCAATCCAATCGAGGATTTCACCCACCTGAATATCCAGTGCGGAAATGTTGTTTAAGTAGTTGGCGATATCCTCCCGGACCGCGGGGACATCGGGGTAATACGGAGGCACCGTCACTTGATGGGGTTGGACCAAAGCGGTTTTGGGAACCCGCGATAGGTTCCGTTTTTTCGCGTCCAACGAGCACCGAATTTGGCTTTCGTGGGTCACTTGGAAATTGACATAGGCAAAAAAGGGTTGCTTGGGCGCTGGTTTGGTATGCCAAGGTTTTGTGGAAGAAAAGGCGCCGTTGGGTACTTCAAAATTGAAGTCGGTCTTACCCGGCCAATGCACCTCGTAACCTGCCTGAATCAACAAAGAAGTAAAGGTTGGTGGCGGCTTTAGCAGCCTAGAGCGCATGTGGTGTGACCCAATCTTGGTGGGATATTGCCCGGTGATTAGGCCGCTTCGGCTAGGTGCGCAAACCGGCGCATGAGTGAAAAACCGCTCGAACCGCGCCCCTTGGGCCGCCAACTTGTCCAAGCGTTGGGTTTGAACCAGTTTGTTCCCGTAACAGCCCAAATCGGGACTGAGGTCCTCGGCGCCAATGAACACCACATTGGGCCTGTCGGCCGGGGTATTCCCATCCTTGGTAGGGGTGTAGGCGTGGCTTGGGAGCAAACCCAGGCCCGAAAGGAAATTTGCCAAGATCCATAAAACCGGCATGGAAATCCCTCCGGGGAAGATTGTGCCTTTGCGACGATTCAGGAAACCTATTACTATACAGGGAAGGCAATTGAGGATTTTAGGAATGAGTACCACTTTTTCCCTGAAGCTCCGGGACGATTCGCAAACCCTGACCGTCTCGAAAA
This sequence comes from Gemmataceae bacterium, assembly GCA_009691815.1. GTDB lineage: Bacteria > Planctomycetota > Planctomycetia > Gemmatales > Gemmataceae > SYLG01. The sequence continues at coordinate 14,989 of SIAL01000028.1, forward strand.
CCATTCGCGCGGTTTGCCCTCATGATTGTCCGGACACTTGCTCGATGGTCATTTCAGTAAAAGACGGGGTGGCGGTGGACCTGCGTGGTGACAAGGACCACCCTTTTACCAAGGGTTTCTTGTGTCAAAAGGTGAACCGCTATCTCGATCGCACCTACCACAAGGACCGGGTGCTTTATCCGATGCGCCGGGTCGGTCCAAAAGGCGCGGGCCAATTTGAACGGATCACTTGGGAAGCGGCGCTAACGGAAATTGCCTCGCGTCTCAAAGGAATCGCAAACTCCCCCGAAGGCCCCCAGTCCATTCTCCCGTTTAGCTATGCGGGAACCATGGGGAAACTTCAAGAAGCAAGCATTGACCGCCGATTTTTTCACGCGATAGGCGCATCGCTTTTAGACCGGACCATTTGCGCCACGGCCGGGACCGTGGGTTGCGACATGACCTTGGGCGGACGCGCCGTTGCCGACCCCTTTTTGACGGAGGAATGTCGGCACATCATCAATTGGGGTTCAAACACGGCCGTTACCAACAGCCATATGTGGGTGCGGATGGTAAAGGCACAAAAACAGGGCGCAAAGATCGTCACCATTGATCCCTATAAAACGCCAACCGC
>SIAL01000029.1 GCA_009691815.1 Gemmataceae bacterium
TACCCCAGTTGAAAACCGCGGGGCGAGGCGGATTGGGGTTGTTCGATCAACGATTGAATCCGGACAATCCGGCATTGCATGGGGTGGGTGTGAAAAGCGGTCATTACCAGGCACCCGGGTCGTGATTCCACCATGAGGAATGCCAAACCAGGCAACCAGAGTTCTGTTCCGGTTTGGTCGGGCCAAAATCGCAGCGACAAACCCCGCCTTCTCGCATCAGATTCGAGGTCATCATGAAATTGCGCATATTGCGGGGCGTTCATCTGTTCCACGGAGACAACCGCCTCAAACCGCCAGCCCGGTGCCATTTCGAAATGACCTCCATGCCCCTCCTCCGGGCGAAGAGTCAAAAGGCGACCTCCTCGGGGTAGCCCGTCTTCCCCACTCGCAAGGACTTGGTGCAGCTCTAGCTTTCCCAAGTACCAAGAAATGGCATGGCCCGAGGGGGTTATGCGAAACACCAGCTTTTCATTACCCCGTGACAGGACCTCCCGGGTATGCAACACTCGGAAAAGTTCAGGATGGGGCAGCCTTCGAAATACCACCAGCTCCAACTCGCTGGTATCGGGTTGGTGGAGTGCTTCCTTTTTCACGGATCCCCGGCCTCAAGCCGATCCTTAAGTCCCATGATCCCGGTAAGATCAAGAATGGACTTTAGGTCGGCGAAAGATCCCGTTTGGGCCGCCAAGTGATCCACTCGACCCTTGTCCAAAAGGGCCCTTGCCAGCTCACGAATCGCCTTGGCGGTGACCATGAGCGTCTCGATCGGGCACACAACAATCCGGTAGCCGAGCTGTTCCAATTCCTGTGCGGGAAGGATGGGGGTCAAACCGCCCGAAAGCATGTTGACGAGCATGGGTTTATTGAAAAGGGTGGGGATCTGGCGAAGTTCGTTTTCGGATTGGGGGGCTTCGATAAAACCCACATCGGCTCCCGCGTCGAGGTAGGCTTTCATTCGCTCCACGGCCTTGTCGAACCCCTCCACGGCCCGCGCATCGGTTCGGGCAATCAGGACAAAATCAGGATCTTTTCGGGCATCCACCGCCGCCTTCCATTTCAAAACCATGTCAGCAGAAGAGATTAGGCTTTTACCCGGAAAATGCCCGCAGCGTTTGGGATGCGTTTGATCCTCAAGGAGCAACCCCGCCGCGCCCGCGGCCTCGAAAGTCCGCACCGTGTGGGCCACATTGTGCAGGTCCCCATAGCCCGTGTCGGCATCCGCCACGACCGGTACGGAAACCCGTTGGGAAATACGGCGGACCTGATCGGCCATTTGGTTCATTTCAAGGAGGCCCACATCGGGCAGGCCCAATAGACTTGCTGCGGCACCAAACCCGCCAAGAAACACCATCTCTAGCCCGGTTTGTTCCATAATCAGGGCGGAGAAACAATCCTGTGCACCAAGACTCAATATGGCCTTGGGACGACCGAGGAGATTCCGCAGGCGGGTGGTCGGTTTGGTAAGTGGTAGCATGGTTTTGAACACTCTAGTGGACACGGCAAAGGACCCCCCTGCCATGAAGTGTATTTTACGAATCCAAGAAACCAATTTCCTGATGGGGGCGGTCAAAGGGTGACACGGATCATTCCCGCCCCCCTTTTTCAGGCGACGATTCCTATTCCTGCTTGAACTCCGCCTGAATGATCTCTTCGATGCTGTTGGCGCTGGCCACCAGTGCGACCAAATTCCCCGGGGAAAGTCTGACACGATAGGATAAATCCAGTGAAGTTCCCTGCTTGGCTGTGGCTATGCCGACCATCCTTGCCTCGACACAATATTTCGCTAGCAGTGGCTTGAGAATCTCACAGGGATCTTGGACGACAGCCATTCTTACATTTAAGATGCCGGGTAGAAAATCACCCGGTGAGGTGGCCCGGTTGATGGCCCCCATGATAAGTGCGGCAAGAATTACTACGGGAACCCCAAAAGCCATCAGGTGCCCATAACCCGCTCCGCAAGCCATTCCTGCGGCCACGGCAAAAATAACAAACGCCGTGTCTCTGGTGTCCTCAACGACGGTTCGAAAGCGGACAATGGAGAGGGCACCCACCAAACCAAAAGCCCTAGCAACGCTATTTCCAATCACAAGGGTTACCAAGGTAATCAATACGGCAAGGAGCACCAAGGTTGTTCCCAAGGTGCGGGAGTCGTGACGAGATCCCACGGTAAAGCGGTGAATGATGGCCACGATGATACCCAAACCCAAGGCCATAAAAAGCCTGGCTGCTAGGATTTCAAAAGTGGGGAGGGGATCACTGCCCCCAAGACCTTCATTCAACCACTGAAACATCGAACCCTCCCGCCCTTTTCTTAGGCGGTTTTGGAACCAGATTGGACAGAGACTCCAAGGACACTCATGCAGCCACGATATTTGGAGTGGGCCCCGGGACGGAGTTTGAACTCACGCATCAAAGCCCGCAATTTGCCCGGGATCTTGTCGAGGAACTTAAACTCCAAAACGCATTTCCCCTCATGAACCGGTTTCGCTTGTGGTCCAAGGTTCATGTTAAAGCCCTTAACGGCGTACCCGCACAGGTCACGGTCAAGGGTAACCCGAATGTCGCCATTCTCCCCAATGAAAGCGCTCCGCTGATAACCGATGATGCAAACCGGGGATAGGTTTTGCAGGCGCACCTCTTCAGCAAACCACTCTGGCCCCGTTAAGGATTCGGCTAGGCTGTTTTTTTGGATTTCGATCCGATGTTTCAAAATGCGTTGGGCCTTTTTGGATTTACGCTCAAGGAAGAGGGTGTCCAATGAACCATATTGCCGGACCCGATATTTTCGAAAGGCATGTTTTCCACATCGATGGAAAACATCCAAGAGAGGTGTGTCGAGGTAGAGGCTTTTTACCTGATATCCCCCGCCGACGCCATGCGGATCGGGGGCCATGGTTTCTTTCAGTCGCTCCTCAAACAACCGGGCATCTTCCAAGGACAAAAGAAATTTTAGCTCGCGGGCCCCTTTGGGTTTGCCGGGAGCCAACGCCTGACGAAGCGAAGGAGAAAGCGTGGTCGATACTTGGCCCGTATGAACTTTGAGAGGTGAATCCGTGGTGCTTTCTCGAATCATTTTCCTAATCCTTGGATACTTTTTTTGACTTCAGCATTTTCCAATAAATACTGGGAGCGTTTTTCTGCAAACTCCCTTAAGGGAATCGCAGCCGGACCACGCCGCATTTGCCCACCCTGCAAGTTTCTTGAGCCACCCACAGGGGTGATTCGAAGCTCTGGGGCGGTGGCCTCCAAGAACTCATCATACCAATCCAGTTTCCTTGTGTCATCCTTGACTTCCTTTTCAATGAGGGTGCGCAAAGTCGCGATTTGGGGTCCAATCTTTTCCCAAGAAATATCCTCTTTGGCAAGGAGATGGATGTTCTGAAGGTATTTTTGCCGAAAGGCGGGAACAGACAAGATTTTGCTACGCAATGGTTTACGAGGATCTTCTAGTCCAACAAGAGGGTCCAGCTCCACCCCTTTGATATTCATGGGCATCATGCCGCCGGGTCTGCCCGGGCCGCCAAATCCTCCCGGGCCACCGGGGCCGCCAAATCCTCCCGGGCCACCCGGGCCGCCAAATCCGCCGGGCATTCCCGGGCGCATGTTTCGCATATTCAAGAACTGTTGGCGCTGATTGCCATCAAGGAGTTTGTTCATGCGCTCGTCGGTTTCTTTCTGCAAGTTCGCCAAAGCGGAAATTTGGGGCGGACTTAATTTGAGTTCCTTTTGGAGGCCTTCGGAAAGAATCTCACCGGGTTTTGGAAATTCTATTCCTGGCCTGCCACCAGGAGGGCGGCCCATTCCCGGACCCATGGGTTGGCGAAAGGCTTCGTTCATATCGTGGGGCACAATATGAAAGACCCCTCTTTCATCTTTGTAAATGGAAAAGTCCGAAGCGCGGATCCAATAGCCATCGGTGTTGATGAGGGCGACATCCAGGGCCAAAAACCAAAGGAGCTGATCCACATCCAAAATCGGCTTGATCGTCTCTTCCAGTTTGTCTACCGGGGTAAGGTTTAGGATTTTGCAGAGGTTGATCAAATCCTTCCAGGCCTTTTCGTCATTTCCTGATTTGAGTTCAAACCGGCGCTTATAGTCCTCTGGATTCTCGCCCAGATATTCAAGCCCACCACCTCCCCCTGGGCTGCCGCGAACTTTCCAACGGGCAGGTTTTGTCCCGCCCGCCAAAGGCTTGAAACGGGATGCCACAAATTCCTTGTTGAATTGTTCCACATTCACATACAAACCCCAACTCTCGCCATTGATCACCACTTTGACAAAATTCGCTTTGGGCGTGGGAAGGTGTTTGTTGGCAATTTGTGAATAGAGGACGGTGCTCATCATCGAGGCGTCTTCATGGCTATTGAGCAGGTTCAGGGTTTTCACGCCCATGACCCGTTGTTTGGAATCCTCAAGGTCGAGGGATACACTAAAGGATCGTTTGGAACCGGCTTGAACGCCCATATACGAAGACATCCCTCGGAAATGGACGCCAACCCGGCCTTTGAGCGATTTGCCCTCAAAGGTAAATTTCGCAGGAACATCGACATCGGTTCCATGAAACTCTTCGAGTTCTTTTTCCCAATCCGGCGATTCAAAATCCAAGAAAAGAGTACGAAGGGTGGCCAAATCGTAAAGATCCTTGCCCGGAAAAAGCTTGGCACCTTCCACGCTGACTTTGGGACCGGGAGTGCCGGTGGTTTGTGGGCCCATCCCGCCGGGTCTCCTTCCGCCAAAACCTCCTCGATTGTTTTCAAGGACCATGACGGCCCGTGCGGTTTTACGCTCCTCAAGGTCTAAAATCTTGTTTTTGTTTTTGTCGTAGGTTTTGAGGATTTTCCGTTCTTGACCCATTCCCGGAGGGCCAAAGCCACCGGGACCATTGGGTCCGCCGGGAGGAAAGCCTTGGCCGCCGGGAGGAAAGCCACCGGGACCATTGGGTCCGCCGGGAGGAAAGCCTTGGCCACCGGGGCCAATCGGAAAGGGTTCCTGAAAAGGTTGAGCCGTTAAGCAGGAGGTTAACAAACCCAAAGCCACCAAACAAATCCCGATCCGTTTCATCGTAATTACATCCGTTCATGTCAAGGAAAGGGTCCGCGGGGACCAGGAGGACCGATTCGAAAGGGCATCTGTCCAGGCAAGTTTACCAGATTTCCGGTCATTTCCGACCATTTCACCTGTTGTTCCTTGGAAAGCAAAGAGCGAATTTGAACCATGATCGATCTTCGCATCTCGTCCCGAGGCGATCGAAACAGGTCGCCTTTTAGAGGAGGATCACCCTTTAGGGGAGGGGCACCCTTTGGCTCCCCTTTGAATTCCCCAAAAGGTGGGTGGGGTGGGCCAAAACCAGAACCCAAAAGCGGCCGTGGTCCAAAACCGAGGATTTCTGGCGGTGGTTGGCCAAACCCCATGGGCCCCCCTTCCATGAGGGACCGGATCTTATCCTTTTGCTCGTTTGTTATGGCCAAAGTCAAAATCACATCCGCCTGCAGGAAAGCCATTGGCCCTTGCGATTGCAAAGCAAGTTGGCGGAAACGGCCCAGTTGATCCGGGCGTAGAATCTCCTGAAGGCTGGAATCCCTTGCTTTGGCCATTTCCAAAAAGCGCTGTTTGCGTTCTTCCCCGCTCAGTTTGCCAAAATCACGGAGGCTCTCTTCGCGTCGGTTTCCCAGATGGCCACCGAGTTCGCGAATGGCCAGCCCTTGCGATTCGGAAAGGTGCAATTGCTCAAGTACCACGGGAGAATTCAATAGAAACAGGTTTCGATCCCCTTGGAGTACCGCCAGATCGTCGAGAATCCTTCGAACACGGTCCCTAGTCAAAGAAAGTTCGGTTTGAGAGGTGGGGTCGTCTCGTCGCATTTCGATGAATTCTTGATAATAGGCCAATGCGGTTTCCAAAAGCCTCCGTCTAACACCTTCCAAAGGATGAATGGTGGCAAGTTCCTCCTCCGCCACCTCGATCAATTCATCCACCGATCGCCTAGCCAAGTCAAATCGCTGATTCGCCTCAAGAGCGCGATCTTTTTCACGCTCTAGGGCGGTTTGGGTTAATGCCTGTTGGCGAATGACCAGGGCGGTGGAAATGCCAAGCACCACCACCGAAATGAAGAGCACGACGACGGTCGCCCAAACCACCGTGGGATGGCGCCTGATCCATTTTCGACCATGGTCGATAAGGGAAGGTCTCTGGGCAAGGATAGGTCGATTTTCGAGGAAGCGCCTAAGGTCTTCGGCAAGATTCGCCGCGTTGGTGTATCTTTCAATGGGGAGCTTTGCCATCGCCTTTAGGATGATTGTTTCAATCTCCTCCGGGATAGATTTATCAATGGCCCGAAGGGGAAGGGGCTCCTCGTGGAGGATTTTGTTCAAAAGGCTTTGTCTATCTTGACCGGGAAAAGCGGGTTCGTGGCAAAGCAATTCGTAAAGCGTGGCACCCAAGGAATAAATGTCGGTTCGATGGTCAACCTCAAGTCGCCTCCCCGCCGCCTGTTCCGGGCTCATATACCGTAGGGTGCCGAAGATGTCGCCCGTTTGAGTAAGGCCTGTGTCGGTGCTTACTTGAGCCAAGCCAAAGTCGGTTATCCAAGCATTACCCTTGCCATCCAGAAGGAGGTTGGCCGGCTTAATATCACGATGAACCACCCCGGCTTCGTGGGCATATTCCAAAGCCTCGGCGATCTGCAATCCCAACCGTGCCATGGCCCGGTGGTTGTCTATAGGTCGGATGGATCTGGAGGTGTTGTGGACACTGTTTGGTAGTATGGTCGAGGATAATTTAAGATCAACGGTGGGGCTCAAAGGACTCGTAGGCGCCCCGACCCGGAGTTCCTTAATAACGGCATCCAGAGGTCGGCCATCGATTACCTGCATCGCGTAATAGTGAACTCCACGATCACAGCCCACGGCATGAACCGGCACGATATTTGTATGGTGAAGCTGGGCGGCGGCGTGGGCTTCGGTTTGAAACCGTTGGAGTTGTTTCGCGTTCAAAGCCGCCGCAAAGGGGAGGACCTTGAGGGCAACGCGGCGTCCCAAACTTAGTTGGACCGCTTCATAGACCACCCCCATTCCCCCCCTGCCGATTTCCCGCACAATTTTAAAATCCCCCAAAGGTTCCCGGGGGAGCCCCTCCTTCGAAAATTCTTCGGAACTTCGCCCCATCCTGCCCGCCGCATGAGCCAGGTCGATTCCGTCAAAAAAATCGGATAAAAGACCCGTAATGTCAGGATGGCGGTCGAAATAGGATTTTCTTTGAGGCGTTTTCCCCAATTCCCATTCGGCAAGATATTCTCGGGCCAATTCCAATATCCGGGGATCTTCCGCGGCGCTTTCGTCGCTAGGGTTCCGTGAGGGTTTTTCTTTTTGATTTCTCACGGCTGGCCCCCAAACGCTGTTTTCAGCTTAGCCATTCCACGAAGCCATAATTTCTCGACACTGTCGAGGCTTTTTTCCATGCGTTTGGCAACCTCGGGAAAGGTCAACCCCTCCATATGTCTCAAAAGGATGACCATTTGATAATCCTCGGGGAGTTTGGCCAGGGCTTTGGCCACCAAGAGCGATTGTTCAGCCTTGTTGCCTTGTTGGCTGGGAGAGCTGTGAGGGTCGATGGGCAAGAAGGCAAAATGGGAGGCGGATTGGTCAAGATCCGCGCCGATGGCAACCTCTAACCGAATATCGCGGGCCTTGGTCCCCAAATAGTGACGCAATTGTCCGGCCAAGGTTCCCGCCATGATCCGTCGAAGCCATTGGACAAATTGCCCTTCCGCCTCCCCACGAAAAGTGGGAAATTGTCGAAGGGCATCGAGAAACACTTCTTGAACCAAATCCGAGGCGTCTATTTTGCCCTGTAGTTTTTTGCCGATTTCGATGCGAGCCAAAAGCCTTAGGTAATCTCGGTAGAGTTCCATAAGTTGGCCCAATTGAGCCAAATCCCCAGCCTTTGCGGCGGCAAGTAGACCATCGGCGTTTGGCTGGGTAATGGTCATGGAATTGCCTGAAGGGATGATTCCTTTCATTTTAGTGACCAAAACCGATCCAACCCCGCCATCTTTTTTGTCAACAATTGCGAAAAATTGATGAGAAGTCTTCCCTTCCCCTAGCTTTAATAACAGATGAAAGTTACCGATTGGACGGTTACGAATCGTCGAATGATCCGATTTCTACCCTAGGTTATGGGGAATCTCCGCTCGACCCCCCTTTGCTAGGGGACGAGGCACAAGGGGCGAATTGCCCGGAGCAAAGGCCTTTTCTCCTATGAACCACCCCCTACAACCAACCGCCCATCGATACACCCATCACCTTGGACCAACCCCAATGGTGACGGTTCGCCTTGGCCCAGATGACCCGACCATTTGGTGCAAACTCGAATTCCTCAATCCCAGCGGTTCCTCCAAGGATCGAATCGCCAGACACATCCTTGACAAGGCATGGCGGATGGGCATTATCAACGCAGATTCCATTGTGGCAGAGGCATCCAGCGGGTCAACCAGCATCGCTTTTGCCTTGGCATGTGCCCAAATGGGGATCAGGTTTGTGGCCTTTATGCCGGAAGGCGTAAGTACCGAACGGGTAAAAATGATTCAAGCCTTCGGAGCCGAGGTTCGCCTAACCCCCGCCAAAACGGGCATCCCCGGGAGCATAGAGGAAACTTTGCGGTTGGCCCAAGCCGATCCTCGGGTGTTTTTGCCGAAGCAATTCGAGAATCCCGCCAATGCCGAGGCGCACAAAATCCACACGGCCTGCGAAATTCTGGATCAGGCACCGGACAGCAGAGTCGATGCCATCGTTTCGGGGGTGGGAACAGGGGGCACATTGGTCGGGATTTATCAAGGGCTAACCGCCGCCGGGTGTCAAGTTGTTCCCGTGTTGGCAAGGCCGATTCATTGCCATTCGTCGATTGACCTTGAGTGTTGCAGCTTTAGCAGTCGCATTCCGGGTGTCCTTGATAGTATGTCGGAGATTTTCAAAACGGCCCAACTTCCGGGCCTTTTGACCATGGAAATCCACGATGAGGAAGCGCTTCGCACGACAAAGGCGTTGATCCGGTTGGGGTTTCCCGTGGGGCCCAGTTCAGGCCTTAATTTCGCTGCGGCACGGGCCGTGGCCCTAGCATTGGGCCGTCTAGATGCCACAATTGTTACCGTATTTGCCGACCGCATGGAACGCTATTTCTCAACCGAATTGTTTCAATGATCCCCAAGAGTACCGACCCTGTTTTGGGAGCGAAACGCATGAACCGAATTTTTCCCCTAATGGGGTGCTTGGGGTCTTTGTTATTATTCCAAGCTCCCCTTTTTCCTGCCGCAGTGCCCCCCAATGTCCTCTGGATCATCGTTGATGACATGTCCCCTAACTTTGGCTGCTATGGGGAAAAGTCGATCCAAACCCCACATGTAGATCGCTTGGCAAGAGATGGAACCCGATTTGACAACGCCTTCATCACCGCCCCGGTTTGTTCCCCCTGTCGAAGCGCCTTGATTACCGGAATGTATCAAACCACCCTTGGCTCGCATCACCACCGAAGTGGCCGAGGATCGCTTAGGATAAAACTTCCCCAAGGGGTGGATCCGATCCCGGTTTTGTTTCAAAAGGCCGGGTTTCACACCTGTATTGGTAACGGAGTCGTTGGCAATACGGTCTTAGGCAAAACCGACTACAATTTTGATTGGAATAAGGACATGTATGATTCGGCGGATTGGTCCAATCGAAAGCCTGGTCAACCCTTTTTTATGCAGGTTCAACTTCAGGGGGGCAAGCTACGAGATGGGAATGGCTGGAAAAATCTCAAACTCCATTTCGGGGAAACCTGCACCCGTCCTGAAACAGTTACCATGCCTCCCTACTATCCAAGGGATCCAGACCTTCTTAAAGATTGGGCCTATTATCTCGATGCAGTACGGCAAACCGATCACCAAGTTGGTGCGGTCCTCGCCCGGCTGGAAAAGGAACATCTCCTTGACCAAACCCTTGTGGTTTTCATGACCGACCATGGCATCAGTCATGCCCGTGGTAAGCAGTTTCTCTATGACGAAGGAACCCGGGTCCCTCTCGTTCTTCGTGGACCAGGAATCACAAAAGGGACTGTGCGTACCGATTTGGTGGAGCATATTGATCTTGCTGCATTTTCTTTAGCCTATGCAGGTATTGGAGCTCCCACCGCCATTCAGGGGAAAAACATTTTGTCTCCGGTGCACCCACCAAAAGAGGCCGTGTTTGCAGCTAGGGACCGTTGTGATGAAACGGTCGAACGGCTAAGAAGTGTCCGAACCAAGGAGTGGTTATTGATCGAAAACGGTTATCCCGATCGGCCGGCACTTCAACCCAATCGCTACAAGGATCACAAGCCAACTTTACTAAAGCTTCGGGAATTGAGGGATAAAAAGGCCCTTTCGGCACTGTCCATCGAATTGCTTTTTGCACCCACCCGTTCTCGATGGGAATTATACCACCGATCTGATGATCCTTTTCAAACCAAAAATGTTGCCTTTGATGCGACTAACAGGGTAACTCTCGAAAGGCTAAAGGGGATGTTGGCAAAATGGCAAGTAGAAACGGGGGACATGGGAAGAGGTCCTGAACCTGCCGCAATGTACGACTCCGATATGAAGGAATACCTTGACACAAGCCCCGGCCCGGCAAAGCGGGAAATTCAAACCAACATCGACCTCATGAAACGCTTTGCCGCCGAAGGGAAATAGTCGGCCGGTTATTCGTGATTGATCTTTCGCTTTTTCAAATGGTCCACTTTATAGGCACCCTCGCCGGATTGAAATTTACGGCCGTGCCACCATCCCAATGACACCCGTGAGGGAAACCATCGCCCCGCATAGTCCCAGCCCCAGGTTCCCTCATCGTCGTACGGTTCCTCTATTTTGCGAATGCTAGGCGAAAAAAGCTTGGGTGCCCCGCCGCCTATAAGGAGGCCCACATTGTCCTCATCCCCTTGAGATAAAGCATGGTTGCGGATTTGATCCGGGTGGCCGACACGGCTAGGATCGTCGTGGATTTTTCGCTCCAAAAAGGGGCGGTGGCATCCAAAGGAGACAATCAATCCACAAAGGAGCCAGTGTCTAGCCAAGGATTCCTCCTTCCGGATTGCGGTTAAATTTGCGATAGGGAATGCGAATGCCAAAAACACGGAAATTATCCGCTCGAATAGACCCTAGGGGGTCATATCCCAAAATGGCTTGTGAGGTTGTCACATCGTCCTGATCCACCCCATCGCCGGATACACCTAAACCCCCCAACAAAGTTTGTCCCGCATAAACGGCACTTGATCCGGGAAAGAAGACGACTCCGTTTTGATTGGCGATGTTTGAGGGATCACGAAAGTTGGCCGCGGGATGAAAGGCGCTATAGCCCTGGACACTTACAAAATCCGTGTTGGCAAGCCTTGGTCCCACTTGACCTCCGGTAATGGCGCTGGTTCCCCCATCATTTAAGATCGAAAATGGGCCTGCGGGCGCACCATCAATTCCCTCAGGGAAACGGGGCAGGCTCAGATACCGGAATGTGCGACTGGTGAAGGCAACCCCAGCCGGAACCCCCGGCGCCTGATCAATGGGCTGCAGTTCGGCGGGGTTGTTGTAATAGGCTAAATTACGGGCCTTGGCTACCGCCACATCAAGCGAAAAAACGGTCGAATCGGGAGTACGGTAGAGACCAACCACATTTCCTTCGAGGTCACAAACCGCAAAGACCATTTTCTCGGGGGTGCTTGAGGGAGCCCGGCCTGTTGCGTTGGTCCCTACCCGGAGGGCAGAACGAGTACGGGCTTCTTGGGCGATCCCATTTTGGATAATCTGATTGACCTGATCCCCACTTATCCCAACCCCATCATGGGGAATAACCAGCCAACCTTCAGGAACCGTTGTGCCGTTTAATAGCGTAATGGCCGGATTTGGAGTAACCGGATAATTGGTGCCACTGTTGGGATTTCCAACCCCAAGGGTTTTGCCAAAATTTACCAAGTTGGTTGGGCCTTGGGTCCCGCCTGGGCCAAAAAGATCCAGCGTGATTCCAACAAGGTCAATACGGGCAAGACCAAGGGGAATAGGCGAGGCTTGAATGTTCGGGGTCGGGGCAATTCCCGCCAAGTCGCCTATCTCAAAGCCACCCGCCCCGCCGAGCGCGGCAAACCCGACATATTCCGATTCGTAGGAGCGATCGGGAAGGGCTCGATTGTAGATGTTGCTTAAAACCGAGTTTTCCTCGGTGGCAAGTCCTGTTTTCCCCGGATAGAAAACCCCAATGCCCCCTACCATTTTGTTGTTTTTAAAGATGGGAATGCCACCGGGAAGAGTTGCCAGACCCCTTGCCTGGGCATTCGGTTCCAAACCGGAAATATAGCCATAGGACTCGGGGCAGACGAGGGCCTTGCCGGTGGGAACAAACGCCGGATCAATATTGAACCGCATCGGAAGGAGTATGTCATCTCCCGTTCCCTTATTTCCGTCCGGGCCCGGGTGGAGAATACTATCGCGGTTGGTGTATTCGATGGCGAACAGATCCACCTGGGGAGTGAACTTGATTGATGGGGGAAAGTGCCCCGCGATCCCGACAGGGGCGACAAATCCCGGCCCCTGAAGCGTTGGATTTAGGGCGTTGGGATACGATGCCACGACGCGTTCGGGCATCGTGGTTTGACTGATGAATTGAACAAGGCGTGAGGTTAAGGGACTTTGGTTATTCCCGAAAAAGGCCCCGGTCCTCGCCTTGGCAAGGGCCCCATCCACGGCGAAAACGAGGTTGGCCGTATTTCCCGTGATGAGTGGGGAAACGCCTCCCTCGATTCGAAGGCCAAGGAGTGATCCATTGTGATCGGTAATGACAATGATACCATCGTTCGATGCGGTGGCGGCGGCCGCCCGTTGAAGAATATTGGCCACCTCGGCTTGGGTCAAAACCTCCTGAATCTCCACCGGAACTGTAACGACTGGCAGCGCCCTAACCACCGAATCGGTCACCGACGGCAAAGCGGTATCCGTGGGTTTTACATTGAACAGATGATTTTTTGAAGGCCCCTGATCAAATGTTGTTGGCCCGGGTCCGGCAAACAGTTTATCAATGCCACTACCCCCGATCAGGGTCGTTGGCCCTCCTCCTCCCCGAAGCACATTATTACCAGATCCTCCATCAAGGGTGGCGGGCTGAATCAGCCTAGGGTCGACCTGAATGGAATCATTTCCCCCAAGGGTTTGTACCAATAATTCAGTAACCAAGGTGGTGGGGAAGGTGGCAACAACTTTGGCCGCGTCTTGCACCAAGATTTGGTCGCCAAGGCCATCAAGGCGAATTTGTACCACATCCCGCTGTTCCGATCCGGTGATTTGCAAAACCCCGGCCTGGAGGGTTGCGATAATCGCCGGGTTTGTCCGTGATTCCAAAGATTCTAAATTCAATCTTTGCGTTTTTTGGATGGAGGGTGTGCGACAATAATAACGGGAAAACATGGCCAAACCCCACAGGCATAAGCCTTGGCCTGAATCTATATTTCGGGCCCTCTACCCTACTATCGGCACGATATTCCCATCAAGATCAGCAAAATCGGTTTATCCGGCCAATTCCATAAAGTTTACCCAACCCCCCAGACGATTTGAAAGATACCTCCCGTGTTTGTGTACATTGGTTTCATCCGCCAGAAGGAGAATGGTTTTTGCGAGGGAATTGGTCTCTCTTTTGGTTCACGGTTTTCTCCGGGGTCGCCCTGGGGCCGACTTCGCTTTTGGCCCAGTCCAATATTCCGCCCCTGTTTCCAAGGTCGGTGGACCCAGATTCTCCCACCCCCAATCAACCGGGGGTACCCCTTAAACCCCATGTGTTGGAAACTCTTTTTCAGGAAAAAATCGATTTGCCTTTAGGGTTCACCGGGCGGTCCGGTATTCTTCCCACCGAAGGCCCCTCGCTGGATGGGCATTTTGTTCCGGTGGTGGATCGGTGGCGGGTTGGTTTTCCTGAATGGGATCGCGGAGGCAAGGACCATCCCTGGTATCAGGAATACCCCTATGATTTGGGTCAGTGGTGGGATCCCTATCGCCAAAACATTCTAAAAAGCGACTATCCTCTTTTTGGCCAGAACACCTTTCTTGACCTCACCATTACCAGTTTTACCGTTGTCCAGCCCAGTACGGTTCCCAGTCAAACCACCCCTTTTGAAAGCACCTCCCGGCCAAATACGGACAACTTCTTTGGTAACCCAAACCAGATCGGTACCCAACAATTCATCTCGATGGGAATCGACCTCTTTCATGGGGATACCTCTTTTCGCCCGGTGGATTGGCGATTCAAACTGACCCCCGTATTCAATGCTAACATCCTTACCACCGAGGAACTCGCCCAGGTGAACCCGAATGTCCGCAATGGAACCCAGCGGGAACGATCGTTCATGGCCCTTGAGGAGTGGTTTTTCGAAAAGAAAATCGCGGATTGGGGGCCATACTACGATTTTTCGTCCGTTCGGGTCGGTTCGCAATATTTCAACTCCGACTTCAGAGGTCTGGTTTTCAACAATATCAATCGTGGGGTTCGGTTATTCGGTTCGCTCAACTCCAATCAAGACCAATACAACCTCCTCTATTTCAACATGCTGGAGAAGGACACCAACAGCGGCCTCAATACTTTTGACAATCGCAACCAGGAAATCGTGGTTGCCAACTGGTTCCATCAAGATTTCATCTATCCCGGCTACACCATGCAGGGGAGCTTCCACTACAACCACGACGACCCTACTACTCTTTTTAATAACAATAATTTTCTGGTAAGGCCGGATCCCGTTGGCGTCTTTAGCCCCCACACTTTGGATGTGTTTTACTTGGGTTTGGTGGGGGATGGCCACATCGACAAGATCAATATCAACCATGCGCTGTACAGCGCCCTTGGCACGGATAGCCGAAATCCCCTAGCCAATAAAGCCCAGTCGATAAGCGCCTTCATGGGCGCCCTTGAACTCTCCTATGATCGCGATTACGCCCGGTTTAAGGCTTCCTTTTTTTATGCCTCAGGCGATGGCAACCCCAATAATAGTCACGCCACAGGATTTGATTCGATCTTTGATCGGCAAAATTTTGCGGGTAGTTTTTTCAGTTGGTGGGGTCGCAACCGTTTGCCCCTTTTTGGTGTCGGGCTGAAACAAGAGTTCAGCCTACT
>SIAL01000030.1 GCA_009691815.1 Gemmataceae bacterium
ATCCTTGCCACGGCAAGGTTGATTACCGAGGCGATCACACTGAGGCCAAGACCCCAATCGAGACGAGCCAATTCGCGAAGGTGGAAAAAACGATTCGAAGCGGCCACCATGGCGGCAAGGCCCGCCACCAAAATGAGGCCGCCTTCAAGGCCACTGGAAAAGTATTCGATTTTTTCGTGACCATAAGGATGGTCCCTATCAACAGGCCGGGCCGCATACCAAAGGGCGATCCAAGCGACGGTGGCGGCGGCAAAATTGACCAACGATTCCGCTGCGTCGCTCAACAAACCGACCGACCCGGTCAATTGCCAGGCGACGGTTTTAAGGCCGACGGTAAGGACCGCCGCACCCATGGATAAAAGGGCCAGCCTTCGAAGGGCGGAATTGCTCATTGGGTCAGCTTGGGAATCGAGGGGAAAATTTCAACCCAACCTGATCCCAAACAGCCCTAAAAATCAGGCGGCTTTCGCGAAAGTTTTGCGCCTTTCGGCAAGGTATTGCGCCCTTTCCAAAAAGCGATTGCCCGCGGCCTCCAAAGAAAGGACTCTTTGAATGTGCAGCTTTCCACGGGCCGCCATTGCCTTGGTTTCGATCGGTTGTTCCATGATGGCCCGCATTGCCTTGGCGGCATGAACAATGCTTGGATTGGCCCAGCGCATCCCCTTTCGGTACACCAGCCGGGTTTCCTCGATGTCGATCATTTCATAGGGAATCAGGTGGGCGGTCTCCTTGTTCATAAAATCCATGTTGCCCGAATAGCCGGTGGCGATGACCGGTTTGTCCATAAGCATGGCTTCCGCCATGGTAAGCCCAAATCCCTCGGACCGGTGCAGAGAAACATAGGCATCGGCGCATTGGATCAGGGCATAGGCTTCGTTACGGGTGTAGGTGCCATCCAACAGAATTCCACCAATCCGATCAAGGCCGATTTTTAACGCAGTCATGCCCGCTTGGTTGAAGGAACCACGGTTGACCTTGATGACTAGAATGGGGCGGGAAGGCCCATTTATCGTTTTGGGAAAGGCCACTTCAAAGGCGTCAATGATAGCCAAGGGATTTTTGCGCTCAAAAATGGAACACATATCGAACATAAAGAGGAAAATAAACTCCCCCTCGGGGAGGCCAAATCGGGAACGGGGCAGGGGGGTGACCGGTTCAAGCTCCACCCCGGGAAGCAGGTCAATTACCGGAACATCGAGCGCTTTGCGCATGGCATCACCAATGAACTTGGTGGGTGCCCAAAGTTCGGTAAACTCTCTAGCCCGGGATGTCCAAGTCGAGGGCACCTCTTCCAATTCCCAATACCAGACCGCCACCCGATCGCGACCGGGAGGCATATGTAACCCTGACCACCAAGAAATTTCATTGAGGGTTTGGTCGGGCGAAAGGACCATGGCCGTCACGGGCCATTTTTCGGTGCCCATGTATTGATCACGAACGGCAAGATCCGCTTCCACCGAGGCCGGGAAATCTCGAAGGCTGATTCCTCCCCCGGCGCGGACCACGGCTCGACCCATTTGAACCGCGGCCTCACGAAGTCCAGAAGGGTAGCAAAAATGGCCAACAATGTTGATCCCGGGGCCTTGGCCATCGGCGGGGGCATTGCCCTCTAAACATCGAACGGAGTCCCGTTTGAAAAAACATGCCTCAGGGTCCAGGTTCCACTTCTGTTGGACTTTTTGAAACCCCTTTTCCAACAAAGGTAGTTCACGATTCATTTTTGGGCAACCGCCCGGTTTCATGGCATCGGGCCATCGTTCCTGCCAATCGCGTGAACGAAGCCAAGTATCAAGTATTCCAAGGGCGGGATCTTCGGCGGCTTCCAGCAAAAACCAGATCACATCCTCGATGAAAATGCCATGCGCGGGCATCCCGTTTCGGATCATCCACTCTGCCAAGGGAGCCCAATAGGGCTTGGAAAAGGCGTAGGGTATGCGTTCCCTCAAACCGTTATGATGGTCGTAAAGTTTGCGGGCATGGGCTCCGGGATGCCGCAAAAAAGCGGCTTGCAAATGTTTGATGGCGTTTTCTGCCAAGCCCAATTCGCTAGCTCCCTCACCCGAAAGCCATTGGGCAAAGTCCCCATCCGGGCCTTGACTGAGGGCCAAGGGAAAGCGGATTTGCAGGTCCGAACGGTCTATTAATAGCGAAAGAATGAGCCGTTCCGCGCCAACAGAATCGGACTCGGCGCGAGGAATCAGGGCCTCCACGCTTTCCAGTGGAGCCTGCCCAAAGCCTATGAGAATCGCGTCCATCTCTTTGCGGGAATGGGGCTCAAGCGCCTTTTCTCGGCTGGATTTCCACCAGACTTTAACCCGACCAAAACGCTCCCGAAGGGGGGTGACAAAACGGTTTCTTACATGAAGCATGGTCTTAAAAAGGGGAGAGTTGGCGGTGATCCCCACCCATTGGGCAACTAGCCGAACTTTTTTGTCAAGCTGCAACATTGGGTAACTCCGCTGCTGGCTGGGACAAAACGATAGAACTGTCTGATCCTTGAGTTCCTGAGGAAGCTTGGTGGATTTTTGCCAAGGGAGGAATCTCCGGTTTAAGCCA
Source organism: Gemmataceae bacterium (assembly GCA_009691815.1). Lineage (GTDB taxonomy): Bacteria > Planctomycetota > Planctomycetia > Gemmatales > Gemmataceae > SYLG01. The sequence goes on from SIAL01000030.1 coordinate 2,557, forward strand.
AAGGGTGTTAAACATGCTGGTGAGGTAGGGGCTGTGGAAAGGGTCAAGATCGACCAATTTGCCCCATTTGCGACGAAAATATTCCAATTCACAATTCATACGGGCCCTTTTTGCCGGGGTCAGGTCTTGACCACGGGTTACGCATTCATGGTGGATTAGCTTGGCCCTTGCCAGATAGATGTTCCTAAGGCCGGCCCGGGTCAACTTGAGGCAAAGGTCAATGTCGTTAAAGGTCAGACCTAGGTATTCATCCATCTCACCGACTTCGAAATAGGCCTTTTTCGTGAGCATAAGGCACGCCCCGGTGACCGCGCTGATTTGTCGTGTCACGGCGAGAAAATCCCCATAACCCCTGCTCTTTGCATCCGCAAAGCGAAGCCGGTGCCCCACGGAATATTCCACTCCAAAAACACACCCGGCATGCTGCATTCGACCATCGGGGTATAAAAGGGTGGGGCCCACCGCCCCGATCCCCGGCTCCAGCGTTTGCTCTACCATGCGCGAAAGCCAATCGGGTTCGATGGCGGTAACATCATTATTTAGCAAAAGCAACAATTCGCCGGTGGCATGACGGGCGGCATGATTGTTAACCGCGGAATAGTTGAATGGTTTGTCCCAAGGGAGAACGCGAACAGATCCGCACTGCTCAAGGGCATGGTAAAGATCGTGGGTCGCTTTTTCGCGGCTGCCATTTTCGATGATGAGGATCTCAAAATCAGGATATTGTGTGGCAAAAAGCGAATCGGTGCAGGACTTGAGCATGGCCGCTTGGTCGCAATTGGGAATCAGCACACTGACCCGAGGCCGTTTGGATTGCATCGGCCTAACCTCGCAAGTTCCTGGAAAGGTTCCCGAGGTGACCACTGCGTTTCGGGCAGATCCCTTTAACGCTTTTCTGGCGGAGAGGACCATCGGTTCGGTGGCGCCATGATCGATCGGGCCTGATCGATGATGGAGAACTTGGTGTAGGTGTTCGACCAAGTGCCCATCGTTTACCAAGCTCCAAAAAAGATCTTGTTCAGGGTCGGAACCGTTGGGGTCCAATTGCCACCCGCCGTTTTTCTGCACGAGGTCGGTTCGCATGAGCCAAGAGGAACCCAAGGAACGCGTTTCCAAAAAGGATTCCGGGTCAAAGTCGGGCTTGAACCATGGATTTACCCGCTGGCCCCTGCGGTGTTCCAATTCGTCCTCGTCCGCAAACAGGGTTCCCGCTTCGGTGGATTCCCCGGCCCGGAGGAGGAATTGCTCTAGCGCTTTGGAATGGAGCCGATTTCCCGGCCGAATCAAACCAAACCAATGCTGCGCGTGGGCCTTGATTTCCATGGTTCGCCACGCCAACCGGCGCCAATCTTCGCCCGGTTCCACCCGGAGCATTTGAATCCTAGGGTCTCGACCATGTGCGCCCCATTCAACTTTTTTGGAGGCTTCCACCACCACAAGGGCGCTCCACTTGCCAAAGGACTGTTCCTCAAGGCTTTGCAGCGTTCCCAAAAGGTCGCTTGTGGTGTGGTTGCCGACTTGTTCCTGCCCGGGAGCAACCACCATTGTGACCAAACCCTTTGGCCCCGAGGCATGATGTTCCGCCTTTGCGGTTGCCATGACTTGGGTTTCCACTTCGCGAATCCAAGCCGGATAACCGTATTTCAGGGTCCGTCTGGAAAGCTGACGATCGCGATGAACTTGGGTCAAGCGATCATAAAGGCCGGTTAGGATATCCCGTGCCGAGTCGAGGAATCTTCGACGAACAGTTCCCGAGGGAAAGAGTTTTTCGCGAACATTGTAAAGGCGCAAATAGAGATCACGATCCGCGCCGGAGAGATGCTCTTCCCAGCGCAATTGGCAATGGAGGTGAAGGTGCCCCAAGGTGTCCCTTTGCCATGCCTTGAAATCGGCGGGCGTCATAGGGGCGGATTGCCTCAATTCCCGGGAAACCGCGGAGCCCGATTGCCTCCAAACGGAAAAACGGTCGGTGTTTTCATTCATGCCCTGGTTCCTGCCAATTGGTTGATTTGTTTCGGTTTTAGGCCACCGGCCAATACGGCCCGATAAGCCAACATCGTTTTTTGAGCACACGCTTGCCAAGTGTACGGCGCGGCGATTTTCTGGGAATGTTTCCTAAGCTGGGCGAAAAAAGCATCGTCTGTGGCCACTTGGGCCAAAGCTTTTCGCCAATCAGAAAGATCGCCCGAGCGGATTAGATGGACACCTTCGCCGGCGACCTCTTCGACCGCTCCCGCCGGGGCCGATACCACCGCCCCCCCGCAAGCAAGCATTTCCACCACGGGCATCCCGAAGCCTTCCTCAAACGAGGGAAACGCCAACGCCCTTGCCCCACCATAAAGAGCCGCCAAGTCTCTTTCGGGAACATAGCCCAAGTGGATCAACCCGAGGCCTTTCAGGTCACGCATCATGTCGATTTCCAAACGGTCCTTCCAACCCACCGCACCGGCAAGAACCAACGGATGTTTATTGCGAAGGGAGGGGGGCAAATCGGCCCACGCCCTCATGAGGAGGGGGAGGTTTTTTCTGGGCTCAATCGTTCCGACATGAAGGAAATAGCCCGGCTTCAATCCCAAGCGATGCAAACCGGCTTCAAGCGTATTGGTAGACAAGGGTTTTAGGTTTGTTCGGACCCCGTTTGGGCTGACATGGATTCGGGCCGAGGCGATCCCTAAATATTCCTCCATCTGGGTTTTGACATATTCCGAGACGGTTAGAAAATGCACCTTGGATGGGATAAGCCGATCAAAAAGCTCCTCGTGTATCCGAACCCGTTCGGCGGAATGCCATTGGGGATGGAGCAATGCCGAAAGATCATGGATCGTAACCAAAGTGGGTAGGTCACAAGGAATGGGATAATAGTTGGGTTCATGGTAGAGATCGAATTGGGCAGGGTTAAAAGCTGCCCGCAATTGGTGGCTGTATATGCTTTTGGCCCAATGGGCCCCTTGGCGAAACAGCCAAGGGGCCTGCTGGTGGCGGGTATGTTCCTCGATTTCGTCCGGTCGCGCCCGGGAATCCGTTGCAGGGGAGGTTAGGTCGGATTCTTCACCTCGGCGCTTTAACAGGGAACAGATTCGGCGCTTGAGAGCCGGGGCATAATCATACCAGGCACGAACCCCTTGAAGCAAAAGGGGGCCGGGAAAGGTCCCTACCTTCGGTCCATGGTCCAACGCCTTAAGGGCGGCGATCAATTCGGTGGTGTAATGGCCTATCCCCGCTTTGGAATGTTTGAGGCAACGAACGCCGATAAGTACTCTCATGCGGCCTCCTGCCTAGCTTGGTTTTTTTGGAATGGGGTAAACCCACCTTAATACCGGATTTTGGCCAAGAGCGTCAAGGGCCTGCCTTAAAGAAAGGGGTAGAGACCTTGCCCGGTTCCATGAAAATGTGGCCCGGCTGAGCGCCATGGCTTGAACCGACTGGAAAATGGTGGGGGGGAAATGTCCTGACCGATTAAAAACAGACCCGGAACGGCCTGTTGTGTTAAAATGGACGAAATGGGCTAGATGCGACGGCATTTCCGCACCCAACCCGCGGTCAATGGACGACGGGTTGGAAGGGAGTTCTCATCCCAAAAACAATTTACTGATAGGACCGGGCAAAATTGCCCGAAGCGGCCATGGCACCCACAGGGAAAGTATTGGTGAGTCGAGGTGTTTCATGGGTGGGGGCAGCTGCAATATCCATCCAAAGCTCTTCCCCGTCTTGAATGTCGGTTAGGCCGATCCAGTTACAAACTTTGGGTTCATCCAGACCGATCTTAAGCACAATGGTCGTTGCCGTGCCGTCGAGAAAATGCATGCGGCCCGAGGTGCCGGATCTACGAATGCTAAATCGGCGAATGCGAAACCCAGGAATTCTTGTAAGGTTGGCTTCGCGGTGGGTGAGGGGAAAACAGTGGAGGTCGATAAGGCACTCTTCTCGGCCAGCAAGGGCTTTTCCCAAGCCTAAAAGGCGTTGCCCATGTTTGCAAAACGCATCGAGCCCTGTTTGCACAGGCCTGAGATCCGGCCACATGGGCTTATAGCCTTCGAAGGGGATGTTGTTTTCAACACGATCCGCGGACGAATCACGCCGAAACAACAAAGTCAATTTTCGAGACATCATAGGTGCAATCTCAGCGCGGATAAGCGGGATCTTCCATGCCCCCTAGTGACCCTCCCCCAATCCTTGGTGGAATAATCGGGATACTTGGTACGACACCGCAGTCCGCACCTAGCATTTTTCTCAGGATAAGAAGATTGGCTAAAGGTTCCACCAGAAATGTGATTATTTATCCAAGTCGAACAACCCTAATTGGGGACTATTCCTGTCAGGAAGATCTTGCGGATTGCGACCAAATAGGGCGAAAGCTCGGGTTGTGGCAACCCTACCCCGGGGGGTTCGAATGATGAACTGTTCCCGCAAAAGATAGGGCTCAATTTCTTCGGAAAGTGTGTCTGATGCTAGGTTTAGGGTTGCCGCCATTGCCTCGACCCCGGTCGGCCCACCCCCAAAAACATCGATGATCGTTTCTAAATAACGCCGATCTTGGCGGTCCAAACCGTCCTTGTCTACTTCGGCCATATCCAAAGCAGCCTTTGCCATAGCCATGGTTATAATGCCGTCTCCCTCGGAATGGGCGTAATGCCTTGCCCACCATAGCCTTGAGTTAGCAATGCGGGGGGTCCCACGGCTCCGTTGCGCCAATTCCACCGCCGCTTCAGGGGCCAAAACCGTGTTGAGCTTCTTGGCGTTTAAGGTGACGATCTGCGAAAGCTCGTCGGCGGTGTAATATTCGAGGTGTTCCTGCATCTTGAAACGGTCCCTCATGGGGCCGGAAAGCATCCCAGACCGGGTTGTGGCTCCGATCAAGGTAAAACGCTTGAGCCGCATAGTGATCGTTCGGGCATGAACCCCTTCACCCAGCACAATATCCACCCGAAAGTCTTCCATAGCCGGGTAAATAAACTCTTCCACCAACCGGGGCATCCGGTGGATTTCGTCGATAAAAAGAACCGACCCCTCCTCAAGGTTGGTCAAAAAGGGGAGTAAATCCGCAGGTTTGGTAAGGGCTGGCCCCGAGGTCATTTGCAGGTTGACCCCAAGTTCGGTCGGCAAAACGGTCGAAAAAGTCGTCTTGCCCAGTCCCGGAGGGCCATCAAAAAGGATGTGAGGGAGCGGTTCCTTGAGCTTGCGGCAGGCGTTTAAAGCAATTTGAAGGCGTTTAACAACCGCCTTTTGGCCGATTACCTCTTTTAGAAACTTGGGCCGAAGGGCCGCTTCTCGGTCCCGATCGGTCACCGCCCCGGAACCGTGGGACATCGGAAAGGAGCCCCCCTGTGGGGCGGTGCTGGGTGGAGTTTGACCCCCTTGGTTAACGATTGGCTCCCTGGCCATGACGGCTTACCTTCTTTCTTTGTTTCCCAACATTTTAGGACGAGGATCCGGTTTCACTCACCTATAGTAAGGGACCTTTACCCATTTGACACTTGGCTTAGGTCCGGTAGATCTCCCGAAGGATGTCTTCTGTTGGGGCATTTGGACCAAGGACGGCGTGGGCCTTGTCAAGCCTACCCCTAGCATCCGCCGGAGTATGACCCAAGGTCAAAAGGGCATGAAGGGCTTCTTCGTATCCTTTGCCCACCACCGGAGCGGTTGCTGGATGACCCCCGATACCGCTTCCCCCAAGGGCCATGGAAAACCGAACGACCTTGGTTTTTAGGGCCGCGATGATCTTGTCGGCACTGGCCTTTCCTATCCCCGGCAGGGTGGAAAGCCATTTCCCATCTTCCTGTTGAATGGCCCTTGCGACTTCTTGGGGAGGCCGGGCCAGAGCCTTGATTGCCTTTCGGGTTCCCACGCCATCGGCCGTGCAAAAGAGTTCGAAAAACTCCAATTCGGCCTCGTTGATAAATCCAATGAGTCGAGGAATCACTTTTCCCTGCATGGGGTTGCCCTCGAAATAGTGGATGGTCAAAAGTTCAACCTCTTCCCCCACCCTACTTTGCAGTTGGCGGTGGACAAACTCGGGCACCAAAACTTGGTAATCCAAGGACCCCACCTCCAAACGGGCTTCCTCATCGAGCAATTTTCGCAGTTTACCCCGAATCGCGGTGATCATGAGAGAGGGCCCTTCCCGGGTTTCTTGCCATGGATTTCAATTTCAAGACCAGAATTTTTGCGCTTGAGGTGAAAAAAATGGCACAAGGCCACCGCCAAGGCATCCGCCACATCAGGAGGGTCGGGCAAGCGATCCAGACCCAACTCTCGCATCATCGAATATTGCATCTGTTCTTTAGTGGCCCGGCCGGCATTGGTTACCGTTTTTTTGATGTTGGTGGGCAGGTAATTGACCAAGGGGCAGTTTGCCAATTGCAGTTCATGGACAAACACCCCTCTGGCGTGACCCATCAAAATGGCGGTACGGGGATGTTGATAATGGGCAAAGAGTTGTTCCATGGCGGCATGATCAGGTTGGAAATCGACCAGTACTTCCCGCAACCCTTTGGCCAAGCTAACCAATCGCTCCCCAAGCTCCTTGTCCGATTTTTCAGGACGAATAACCCCAGCCTCAAGGACAATCAGGCTGCCGTTGACAGATTCCAAAACGCCATAGCCGGTTATTTGCAACCCCGGGTCAATGCCGATGATACGGACCCTTTCGGGGGCCACGCCGATATCATTTACCAGGGATTCGTCCTTATATGCCTTATTCACCGGTCTCCCGTCCTAGGATTGGCGCCAGATCGTCCCCGCTGGCCGATCCTCCAAAACAATCTTAAGACTTGTTAGCCCCGTGCGGATTTGGTCCGCCATGGCAAAGTTTTTGGAGCGGCGGGATTCGGCGCGAAGCTCGATCAAAAGGGTCATTAGGCCATCCACCAGCCCCGTTTCTTCGCCGGTTTCCTTTTTGGAGCCATCCTCAAAAAGGCCCAAAAGCAAAGCACACTCCCGAAACAAAGTCGCTCCCTGAATTAGTTGGGAAATGTTAGCAGGATCTGCGATTTCCTCCAACCTAGACTCGGCCACAAACCGGTTGAGTCTTGTTAGCATTTCATGAAGCGAACCTATGGCCCCGCCAGTATTAAAATCATCCGCCAACGACTCAACATGCCTTTGGGCAAGGGCAACCATTTCCCGTGAAAAGCCTTCTGGTAATACGGAGGCATTGAACCGTTTTGGATCCCGACGATCCTTGGTTTTGAGCTCATGGAAAGAGGATTTGGTTATCCGCTTAAACCGTTCAAAGAAGCGTTGAAAACTCTCCAGTGTTCGGCCAACCTCTTCAAGCCTTGCCTCGCTAAATTCGATGGGGCTTCGGTAATGGCTGCTTAAAAGAAGGTAGCGAATTGACTCGCTTTGAAACCTTTTGAGCAGAGCGGAAACGACAACCTCGTTCCCCTCGCTTTTGGACATTTTCTTGTCGCCTGTCTTCATCAGGCCGTTGTGCATCCAATATTTGGTGAACGCATGACCCAAGTGGCATTCCGATTGGGCCAATTCGTTTTCGTGATGGGGAAATTGCAGGTCGAGGCCCCCGCCATGGATATCAATCGGAGCCCCTAGCCATTTGAACGACATGGCCGAGCATTCGATGTGCCAACCGGGCCGTCCCGCGCCCCAAGGGCTTGGCCAGCTCGGTTCACCCGGTTTGGCACCCTTCCAAAGGGCGAAATCTCCGGGGTTTTTCTTCCGATCGGATACCTCGATCCTGGTTCCGGCCTCCATTTGTTCCGGATCCCGGTTGCAAAGCTTGCCATAGTCCGCATCCGAGGAGACATCGAAATAGACATCCCCGGCGGAAGGGTAGGCGTGGCCCTTGGCGATAAGGGATTCAATCATGGCAAGGATTTCGGGGATATGGTCTGTCGCCTTTGGGAACAGGTCGATGCTATGCACTCCAAGGGCCTTAAGGCAGGCCAAATAATCCCCGGTAACCCGCTCGGCAATCTCGGGGACGGTGCTGTTTTGTTTGGCAGCCTCGATGATCAATTTGTCATCAATGTCGGTGATATTAACGACAAATTTCACCTCAAAACCGACCCATGTGAGGAACCGTTTGACGGTGTCAAAGATAACCGGGCCAACCATGTGGCCCACATGGCTGGGTTTGTAAACGGTAGGTCCGCAAACATACATTCCGACCCGACCCGGATGCCCGGGGACGAAAGGTTCCTTGCGTCGGGTCAGGGTGTTGTACACCGAAATAGCCAAATCCGAGCCCACATCAAGCGTCATGATCCCTCCCGCCAAAATCCTTTTGCAAGAGCACTACCGCTTGGCAGGCCATCGCCTCCATGCGACCAATATGCCCCACTTTTTCCCCGGTTTTCGCCTTGATATTCACCCTTTGGGGGTCCACTCCCAAAAACGACGCAACCTGATTCTTGATGAGGTCTTTGCTTGGACCCAATTTGGGATTTTGGGCGTGGATAATAATGTCGGCATTGATCACCTCAAATCCCTGTCCCTGCATTCTTGCCATGGCACCATCGAGAAAAAGGCGACTGTTCGCGCCTTTCCACAAGGCATCAGTGTCAGGATAAAGGTCGCCAATATCCCCCGCACCTATGGCCCCTAGGATGGCATCGGTAAGCGCATGAAGAACAATGTCCCCATCGGAATGGCCCGCCAACCCATGGCTGTGGGTGATCGTTACCCCACCCAATATCAGGGGGCGACCTTCCTCTAAGCGGTGTGTGTCGTGCCCCAATCCCACCCGAATGTCCATTATGCTCACCCGTCGAAAGGAGTCATCAGCGAATGGTTTTCAAAACGGGCGATCTCTTTGATGAAACTAAGGGTTACCTGACCCACCGGGCCGTTTCTTTGCTTGGAGATGATCACATCGACCTCACCCTCCCGCTCGCCGGGATTATTTCGGTCGGGCCGGTGAAGCATCATAACTGTATCCGAGTCCTGTTCCAAACTTCCCGATTCGCGGAGGTCCGCCAATCGGGGGACATTGCCTTCGCGATCTTCAGAGGTTCGATTGACCTGGGCCAAGGCCACCACCGGAACGCCCACCTCTCTGGCGAGCATTTTGGTCCTGCGGCTGATTTGTGCCACCTGTTCCTGACGGGGATCTCGACGATTTTCCGGCTCGATGAGCTGAAGGTAATCAATGAAGACCGCTCTCAAACCACAGGTTTGCTTCATTCGCCTTGCGTTGGCGGCAATACGGAGCATGCTTTGTCCCGGACTGTCATCAATATAAAGGGGTGCCTTGCGCATTTCATCACCCGCCGCAAGGATCAAGCTCATATCTTCGCTGGTAAGATTTCCACTTCGAAGTTTTTTCAAATCCACCCTTGCGTGGGAAGCGATAAGTCGCTCGGCTAACTCGATTCGGGATTGTTCCAGACTGCAAAAGAGGACCGGAACCTTAAGGTCCACCGCCATGTTGCGGGCAAGGTTTAATGCGAACGCCGTTTTGCCGATGGAGGGGCGGGCGGCGATAATGATCATTTCGCCGTTTTGAAAACCCGCGGTGAGGTTATCAAGGTCGGTGTAGCCGGTGGCTACTCCGCTAATGGCTAATCCCGAACCGCTCGTTCGGACATCGATGCGATCATAGGTTTCCTTTAGAACATTGTCGAATCGGTGATAGTTGCCGCTTACCCCGGAGTCCGCGACGGAAAGCATTTTTCCCACGGACCGATGAAGGATATGTTCGGCTTCATCCGCCGCCGCATAGGCGTCACGGAGGATTTCATTCCCGGTGGTGATCAGGTTACGAAGCAGGCCTTTGTCGCGAACAATTCGGGCGTAATATTCGGAGTTCGCAGCGGTGGCCGTCGCGTCCCAAAGTTCGGCAAGGTAGGCGTAGCCCCCGATATCCTCGATATGTCCTTTTTGTTTAAGGTCTTCGGCGATCACAACGACATCAACGGGTCTGCCGCTGTCAAACAGCCTGACGATGGAATCGTAGATGAGGCGATTGGCCGAGTCATAAAAATGCTCGGACTTAACGATAACCACACAGTCGCTGATAAATGTATTGTCGCGTAGAAGCGAGCCCAAGAGGGAGCGCTCCGCCTCGGGATTTTGAGGAGGAGTGCGATCTAAGTTGGGTGAATCCTTCGTTTGGTGGGAAAACTCTGAGGGCCGACGAGCCATGACTTGTTTGATCTCCCCCGCAAACCTTTACCAACATCGAAGCGCCCCCATGCCGGGGGCGCCATCAAGCGGCGGAAACGGCGGGAAGGCCTTATCGGCGCTCCATCACCGGAACCACAGCCACTTTCACTTCGGTCTCGATTTCGTAACCGAGGTTGATCTTTACCGCGAACAAGCCGGTTTCCTTGATGGGAACCTCCAGCTTGACCATGGCTTCGTCGATGAGCATCCCCTTGGCGCGAAGGCCGGCGACAACTTCCACCGAACCGACGGATCCGTAAAGGTGACCTTCCGGCGTGGCTTTGGCCTCGATGGCAATGCCGGACAACCGATTGATTTGATCGGCCAAGGACCGAAGGTCGGCCTTCTTTGCCTCAAGGGCCTGAAGAAGCCGTTGACGATATTGTTCGAGAAGGCGAAGGTTGTGGGCTGTCGGCGCAGCTCCAAGACCCCGGGGAAGGAGGTAATTACGGGCGTAGCCGGGTTTTACCTCGACTTGCTCGCCCCGTTGCCCCAAATGAAGGACATCCTCGGTCAGGACCAACTTGATGTTGCCGTTCCTGCCTTTAACCAAATGCTTGTGCGTCTTGACGCTCATGACCCTTTTCCTTTTCTCTCACTAAAACCAATCGTAACCGGGGCCCAACTTCCAAAAGGTTGGATTGCCCGCTTTTCACCTAAAACGGCAAGTCACTTTCCGGCGCAAAATCACCCCTTGGGGCGCTATTTTGCGAAAGCGATGGGGGCATGTCTTCATCATAGGCCGGGGGATTACCCGACTCATAACGCTTGGCACCACCCGATGAGCCGCCCTCTTCGCCCTCTTGGCGAGGATCGAGCAGCTGTAAATTGTCCACTACCATCTTCAGTTGTTGGCGTTTTTCACCCTGTTGGGTGGTCCATTGGTCCAATTGGAGGTGGCATTCTAGGTAAACTTGGGTCCCTTTGCGGCAGGTCCGTTCAATTCGGTCCGCCATGGTTCCCGCATCACCCCGGTTGAATGCCTCACAATTGAGCCACACCGGTTCGTCTTCCCATTGGCCTGTTTGTTGGTTCCGCTTGCGATTGTTGACTGCAAAGCCAAATTTCGCCACCTTTCCGCCATTGCTAAAGGTGCGCATTTCGGGATCGCGGGTAAGGCGACCAATCAGGAACACTCGATTGAGATTTGCCATGGAAAAACCTTCCTTTGACGAGGGGAGAACAATCTAAGCAGCACTTACTCTACTTTTCTTTTCCCCGTACTCGCCTAAGAATTTCACCAAATCTTAGCCTTCGGAGCGAGCCGCTTCGGGTGCCGGGCGGCGACGACGATTGCGGTCACGGTCGCGATCGCGATCATTGTCGAAAAGATCCTCTTCGGGAGGCTCGGTCACCGATTGGAAGCAGAAGGCATTGGGATCACGCCCAACCGCCAAAATCGCCTCGGAAAGCTTGGGGATAATTTTGGTGACCATGTGCCTTAGGATGAACTCGTTGATCCTAAAGTCACCTTCCAAGCCAACAACACCCGAGGTGGGCATGCCGAAGTAGAAAAGATAGTAGATGCCTTTTTTTTGTTTGCGGATGGGGAAGGTAAACTTCCTCTCGTCCCAAACACGGTGCGTAATTATTTCGCCGTGGTTTCTTTTGATAAGGGCCAGAATGGACTCAACCGTTTTGGCCAAGTCTCCGCCGATTTTCCCGGAATCGAGAATCACCATACATTCGTAAAAACTATTCGCTATTGCCACCGTCATATACTCCCAAACCTGTGTCGTACTTCCATTTGACTTAAACCCCATTTTCCTTTTTGGGGGGGTCTTTTTCCTTTTTGGGCTTTGGGTTTGCCGTGGGGTTGTACTGATTCATGCAGGTTTGAATTCCCTGACGCAACCAGCATTCCACGGCGTCCGCCGCCCGTTCCACCGCGTCTTTGATTGGTTCCCGTTCATGGGGCTTAAACCTCCCAAGAACATGGTCCACCAAATCCCTTTCACCCGCGGCATCCACCCCCACCCTGAGACGGGGGTATTCCGTGGTTTGAGCAACATCCTGAATGTTTCTCAAACCGTTGTGGCCTCCGTGGGTTCCTTGGGCTCGAACGCGTAGCTTTCCCAGAGGAATGCTGACATCATCCGCCACCACAAGAACATCCGGCCAAATCACCCGGTAAAACCCGGCAATTTCCCGAACACATTGGCCGCTGAGATTCATAAAGGTTTGCGGCTTGACCAGCAAAACCTTGGTATCCCCCAGCATTATCTCTCGGACAAGCCCCTTGGATTGGAGCTTTTCCTGACCGGCTAACAGGCGTTCTGCCAGCCGATCCAACACCGCAAAACCAATGTTATGTCTAGTACCTTCGTAGGTTTTGCCGGGGTTTCCCAAGCCGAAAATCAGCTTCATGGGACCTCAAGCCGACAGGCCAAACAGGATTTTCATTGGTCCAATCGCCTAAAACAATAGGGAGGTTAGTCCTCCTTCTTGTCCTCGACGGGTTTCTT
>SIAL01000031.1 GCA_009691815.1 Gemmataceae bacterium
CGCTTGGCGCATTTGCCTGATGCTTTTGCTTAGTCCTTGCCGGACTCGATGATTGGTCCATTCAAATCGGTTTTGAACTAAAGATCCGGTTAGTGTTTTCATTCCCTTCGGGGGGCCCGGAGGACGACAAAATCAAATGAATGCGCTGGGAATCGAACCCAGGACCTACGGATTAAAAGTCCGTTGCTCTACCAGCTGAGCTACGCATTCCTCAAAACCAAATTCTACGGTTTGGATCGGCAATCGCCCATCCCGCCCTTAAAATAGCCTTCCTCAAGGAGAACCGTACTATGTCCGCCGGGATCACAGGATTGGATCATGTTTCGGTAATTGTGACGAATCCGGAGCGTTCCCGGCATTTTTACGGCACAATTTTGGGCCTAACGGAAATGGCTTCGCCCAAAACATTTACTTTTCCGGTGATCTGGTACGACTTTGGGCCACAACAACTTCACCTTTTGGTGAAAAACGAGGCCGATAGCCCTAGCCCCCGCCATTTTGCCCTAAAAATCGAGAATGCCTTGGCTTCACGATCCTATTTTCTTCGGCTGGGAATACCCATCGCCGAAACGACCCCTGTCCCCGGGGCGGATCGCTTTTTCATTTACGATCCGGACGGCAACCGGATTGAACTCATTCAATGGGTTCGGCCCTATAATCCCCTCACGGATGGAAAGTCAGTCTAAACAGTCATGAGCAAAGACCTTAGAGCCAAAGCCAAGGCACTTACCCTTGATAGGTTGATGCAATTGCGTGACCCAGAGGGGCATTGGGAGGGGAAACTTTCCTCCTCCGCCTTATCCACTGCGGTGGCCTTAAGCGCCCTCGCCTTGGCCTCGCCCCACCATCAAAAGTTGATTCAGGACGGAGTCATGTGGTTGGCCAAAACCCAAAACAAAGATGGGGGTTTCGGGGATACGGATCGAAGTAAAAGCAACATCTCCACCACACTTTTGGTGCTGGCAACACTACACATCACAAAAAGTCACGAAACCCATGCCGACACGGCCAAATGTATTCGGAACTGGCTGGGAACGAAATATGGCACCACCCCCTCTGAATGGGCCGAAGCGGTAAGGAAGCGGTACGGCAAGGACAAAACATTCTCTGTTCCCATTCTGAACACCTTGGCGATTGCTGGTTTGGTTTCATGGGAAGAGGTCCCCTTTCTGCCCTTTGAATTGGCTGCCTTGCCCCAGTCGTGGTATCGCTTTGCGCAAATGCCGGTGGTTAGTTATGCCCTTCCTGCCCTGATTGCCATTGGTCTTTGCATTCAGAAAAACCGGGCTTCCTGGAATCCCCTAACCATGGGCCTTCGAGCGCTTTGCCGGGGCAGAGTTCTTTCCGTTTTGGAAACCATCCAGCCCAGTCATGGTGGATTTCTAGAAGCCACACCCTTGACCGCTTTTGTAACCATGAGTTTGTGTATGTCTGGCGAGGCAAACTCGCTGGTGGTAAAGCGGGGCGTATCGTTTTTGGTGAAATCGGTTTTGGTCGATGGCAGCTGGCCCATTGATACCAACCTTTCGACTTGGGTGACCAGTTTGGCGGTAAATGCTTTGGCCAAATCGGGAGAGCTGTCAAAACTTTCTGGCCGGGAAAAACTCAGGGATTGGTATCTGGCTCAGCAATATCAAGCGAGGCATTCGTACACGGACGCACCTCCGGGGGGATGGGCGTGGACCCCCTTGCCCGGTGGGGTCCCGGATGCGGATGATACCCCCGGGGCCATGATCGCTTTGCAGGAACTTGGTCAGCCGGATGGGCCTTGGCGAAGGTTGGCCACAGATTGGCTTTTGGGTTTACAAAACCGTGATGGGGGCATCCCGACTTTTTGCAGAGGCTGGGGAAAGCTACCCTTTGACCGAAGTGGAACGGACCTAACCGCCCATTCGTTGCGCGCCCTTTATACTTGGGAAAAGGCGGATCCGAGGATTGGCCCGATGAGAAAACGGGCCCTGTCCTACCTTGCCGGGCAACAGCAAAAGGACGGATCTTGGTTGCCCCTTTGGTTTGGACATCAAGACGAACCCAAAGAAAACAACCCGGTTTTGGGCACCGCAAGAGTGTTGGCGGCCTATCGGGATTTGGACCTGATGGATGGGGATCAAGCCAAGCGGGGTGTGGCGTTTTTGCAGGAGGCGCAGAATCCAGATGGTGGTTGGGGTGGCCACAAGGGAATCGATTCCCAGATCGAAGAAACGGGTTTGGTTTTGGAGGCCCTAAACGGATTAAAGTTCTCCAATGATTTGCGGATAGATGATTTGCGGATAAACGGGCAAAATTGGCTTGCACGGGCGATTCTTTCTGGTGGTTTGCAAGAATCAGCACCAATTGGGTTTTATTTCGCCAAACTTTGGTATTATGAAACTATGTACCCAGTTGTTTTTGCCTTGGGGGCCATGGGACCGGAAACGGATCCATGTTCTGCCCCGTTCTAACCTCAAACAAGGCAATGGGGCACCGGCACCCGCTGGTTGTTTGGTCGATTTGGGGAGGATAGCACACTTTGTCCAGCACGATTGAACCACTCCTCGACATGAATGTTGGGGCACCCGGCGTCGGATTGCTCGTGCCAACGGCAAGTCCCGCCCCGGCGTCCCCTCGTGAGAAAAAAGACCTTACCGCCAAGATCAAAGTTGTCCCGGAAACGCGACTTTTGCGGGATCAGGTACGGGCGGAGGCCGCCCTAGTTGCCGCCAAACTCGATCGATCCAAGATGTTCAATAAGGATGAACTGCGGGCCATTGCTCGTGGCGTTTTGGATGGCATGGGCCTTGGGCATCAATACACCGGTTTCACCGCGGTTTGTGTGGCCAATGAGTTTTGGCGTTCCGAATTGCAAGCGATCCCCTACCACAGGCGCCTCCTTTTGTTACCTCATTGTCTAAAGCACGCGGAAGGCTGCCCCGCGGATTATGATGATTTTGGTCTGGATTGCGAAAAGTGCGGAGCCTGCTCGGTTGCGGATTTCAAAACCAAGGCGGAAAAACTCGGCTACAAGGTTTTGGTTTCCGAAGGGACGCCGATTGTCCTCAAAATCATCGTTAGCGGCCATGTGGATGCGATTGTAGGCGTTGCCTGCCTCAATGTGTTGGAAAAGGCGCTGGACAAAATCATCTTGGCAGGGGTCCCCTGTGTGGCGGCCCCGCTTTTGTCGAGCAATTGCAAAAGCACCTCGGTGGACATCGATTGGGTCATGGAGATGATTGACCTGAAAACGCCGGAACCCGAAGTAAAATCCAAATCCTATATTCATCTGCTCCGTGCGGCAAACAGCATCTGTGATGAACCTGAGCTTACTCGGCTTGTTCCTCGGGCCCGGGCCGGAAAAGAGGTCCGCGAGGGCGATCCCCTGAGGCAGACCGAGGCGATCTCCTACGATTGGCTCTCCTCGGGCGGAAAGCGCTCTCGGCCGTTTATCACTCTGGCTGCTTTTGATGCCATGCGGGGAGCCCCGGGCACGCGTAGTATTGATGGTTTGGATCTGCCCGACCAAGTCAAAAGGGCCGCCGTTGCCATGGAGGTCTTCCACAAGGCATCCCTTATCCACGATGACATTCAAGACGATGATCCCTTTCGATATGGGATGGAAACCCTGCACAAGCGCCATGGTGTTGGCCCGGCGATTAATTTTGGCGACTATTTGATCGGTTGGGGTTACCGCCTCATTGCCAAGGATCGAGCGCTTTTGGGTGCCGATGTAGCCGCAGACCTCCTTGCAAGGCTTGCCGACGCCCATGTCAAGCTTGCCGAAGGGCAGGGCGCCGAGCTTTTGTGGAAACAATCCGAGGTGCGCGAACTCACCACAATCGACGCTCTTCGCCTCTATGCGCTAAAAACTTCGCCTGCTTTTGAAGCCGCGCTTTACACCGGGATTCGTCTGGCGGGTCCCGCCGAAGCCTACGAGAAAATGGTTGCGGAGTTTTCCAAGAACCTTGGGATTGCCTTTCAAATCTTAAACGACCTCGACGATTTTGAAGCAAGCAAGGGAAACAAGGTCATTGCGGCCCGGGATGTTGTTGCCGGACGGCCGACCCTGTTATTGGCCCTCGCCCTTGAAGGACTCAAAGGTGCCGACCGTCAAAGGCTTTTGGACCTGATTCAAGGACGCGTCACCCAGGGGGACATCCTGAGCTTGGTAATTGAGCTTTATGAAAAGGCGGAGGTGTTCGCCAAGGCCGAGAAACTCATCGAAAAGCTTAAGAACAAGGCCTTTGCGATTGCCGATGAAACCCAGCCCGAGGCGCTTCGCGACCTTCTTTACCACCTGATTGATAGCGTCCTTCAAAGGCAGGTCGAAGAGCCCGAAGCGGACGATCATCTGGTTCCACCCGTGCCTCTCCTGCAACTGAATCTGGTTTCCACTAATGGTGTCTAATCCCTTAGGGTCGCCCGTATTTCAAGCCGATGCCTTTCTCGCTAATCTGGTATCGGCGATGGGTGCCGATGGATTCCCTGCGTTTGATTTTGTGGAACCCGCCGACCTGCCCCAGACCCCGCTTCAGCTATTGGTACACCAACACCACATGACCGTGACACTCGAAGCGCATTATAAGGCGCCCCTTCGTTTGCAGGTTTTGGAACGCACCCAAATAGGAGACGCCTACACTCGTCGGATTTGCCTTTTTGAAACCGGGACGGGCAAACTGGTGCTTTATGGAGTCGTTCGGATCCATCTGAATTATTGCAAACCTGTCGTGAGGTTGGCCATCCTTGCCGAGGCGGAACCTTTGGGACGGATCCTCCTTCGCCATGGCGTTTTGACTCGTATCGAACTTTTGAACCTATTACGGGTACGGGTCGAAAATGTTCCCATCCATTGGTTTGGCCCAAGGGAATCGGCTGTTTTCGGCCGAATTGCCGTGATCCATTGCGATGGCAAAGCGGCGGTGGAACTCCTTGAGTTGATCTAATCCTCCCTGCGAAAAACCAGATTCCCAATCAGAAGGGGCAAAGCCACAGAACGGGAGGGTCTCAAGACAAAGGTCAGCAATCGGACTAGGATTGGTTTGATGGCAGCAAACCAACCCCCATGTGTTCTATTGGACCAAATAATAAGGGCCTTTTCATCACCATTTATTTCAATTAATAATGATTGAAATGAATTTGTCCCTTTTACGTTCGAAACTTGCGGCTATAGTATTCCACAAAGGATGTGCCCGGATTCAATGGGAATTCGGTTTGACCCCCTTTGTTTGAATGGACTCCAGGAAAATGGAGAAGGTGACCCATGTTGAAATTGCGTATTGTGATGGGAATGATGGTTGGATTGTTGATCGCTGGAGTTGGAGTTACCCAGGAAACAACTTAAAAGGCCGACTCACCTGAAGGTAGTTGGAAATTGAGCAAAGGTGAGGCCGATGGCAAGGCCTTGACCGAAGAACAACTCAAGGGTGGAAAATTGGTTATCAAAGGCGATAACTACAAACTCACCATGGGCGAAAAGGAAGTTATCGAGGGAACAGAAAAACTGGACCCCACCAAGAC
Source organism: Gemmataceae bacterium (assembly GCA_009691815.1). Taxonomy (GTDB): domain Bacteria; phylum Planctomycetota; class Planctomycetia; order Gemmatales; family Gemmataceae; genus SYLG01. The sequence continues at coordinate 5,491 of SIAL01000031.1, forward strand.
CCCCAAGACAATTGATATTGTAAATTCCAATGGACCCGACAAGGGTAAGACCTTTCTTGGGATCTACAATATCAAAGGCGACAGGTTCCGAGTGGCATTTTCACAACCTGGGAAGCCTAGGCCGACGAAATTCAAAACTGAACCGGAAAGCGGTCAATGGCTCCATGTTTGGACACGCACGAAGGATTAGGCACTTGGTTGATTTGTAAATAACTTGTTTATGCCAACCCAAAAATGCATCCTGAGGAACCTTCAATAAGATTTCCTCAGGATGAAATTTTGTCTTGGTACCTTTGCCCAAAGGTGTTGGCCTGAGAGGCACTTCATGGCTTCCTTCTCGGGGTATTAGATGGCTTATTTTTGTATCTCGTGAAACGGATGTTTTCGGGCGAATTGCCCTTTTTTTTGCGATGGGAAGGCGGCGGTGGTTTCATCGAGTTGATCTTATTTGCTCCAGGGAACACTTTCCTGGTAATTTCCGGAGGTGTACCAAATGAAACTTTCCAAACAATTATCGGAAGGAAAGGAGTTTTAGGAATAACGATTTGGATAGAATGATCGTTGGAGAAGCGGGGAATCGTTTATGGGTCAGGTAGACCTTCTAGATCCGAATATATTTTTGGGCAACCTGCGTGAGTGCGGGTTGCTTAACGGGGATCAATTGGCCCGGGTGGAAGCCCTAGAATTAAAGGGAAAAGATGCACGGGCTCTGGGTCGGGCCTGTATTGAGCTGGGTTTGCTCACGCGGTTTCAGGCGGAGCGAATATTAAACGGCAAAATAACAGGGCTGATTTTGGGTCAATACCGCATCCTCGAAGAGTTGGGTCGAGGTGGCATGGGCCGGGTCTATCGGGCGGTTCATGAACGGATGGGGCGAAAGGTTGCCTTAAAGGTTTTGTCACCCCAGCTGATGCGATCTCCAAAGGCCCAAGCCCTTTTTGAACGGGAAGTGCGGGCCATAAGCCGCCTTTCTCATCCCAACATTGTCACTGCATTTGACGCCAATGTGTTCGAAGGTCGCCATTTTCTCGTGCTTGAACTGGTGGATGGCCCCAACCTATCCCAGTTTTTGCGAAAACATGGGGCTCTCAATGTGGATCAATCCTTGGAATACGCCAAACAGGCGGCTTTGGGGCTGGCTCATGCCCATAAACGGGGCTTGGTTCATCGGGATATCAAACCGGGAAATCTTTTGATCTCGCTGGAAGAACACGATGGGAAAAAAGTCCCGGGACCGGTGAAAATAAGCGATTTTGGGCTGGCCCGGTTGCGTGACTCTTCCTCGGGCAACTCTGAGGAAAGCAGCTTGGGGGTAGAGCAACATTCCGTTACGGGAACGCCCGATTACATTTCTCCGGAACAGGCAAGGGATGTCCACCTAGCGGATATTCGGTCGGACATTTACAGCCTAGGGTGCACCCTTTATCAATGTTTAACGGCTAAGCCTCCTTTTGAAGGCAATATTATCGAAAAACTGATCCGACATGCCTCGGAAGCCCCCCCAAACCCCAAACTGGTTAAGCCCGAAATCCCGGATTCGGTGGTGTTGCTTTTGGGACGAATGATGGCCAAGTTGCCCAATCAGAGGTTTCAAACTCCCGATGAGTTGGTGACCGAAATCGAAAGGATTCAGGGATTGTTAGGATCGGAAGGGGCCGTGCATTGGGTAAGTGCCGAGGCGATTTTTCCCGGGGGCGAATACGGAGCGCAAGATCCTAACCGGTTTGAAGATCCTATGTCCTTGCCCATTTCGACTTTTTCGGGGTTGGCCGATTCCACACTGTGTCCGGGGGTTTTTCCCCTCATTTTCCCCAAACCCAAACCCGACTCCAAGGATCGTTCCCAACGGGTTGGCTTAGCCCTTGGAATTTCCGTGGGATTGTTTCTCTTTTTATGTGTCGTTTTTTGGCTGTTTGGCCCAAGGATTACTCCCTTGGACAAAAAAGGAAAAGTCGAAGCCAAGCCTACAAAAACAGAAAGCCGCCCGTCTGCCAAAAAATAGCCATTATCCTTCCAACCTAAAGTGGCCCTGCTTTGTTTCCAAAGGGGGTGGATTTCGAAAGAAGTTAGGCTTTAGGCCCAACGCCAAGGGCCAACCGAAGGGCACGGGCCATTCCTTGGGGATCTTCGGATTGGCAAATCGCATTGCTGATCGCGATGCGCACTGCCCCCGCCTCCCGAACTTGGTCAATGGTTTCCAAGTTTATGCCACCAATCGCAAACCAGGGCGGGCCCTGCCAATCGGCAAACGAGCGAATGTAATTTAGGCTGGCAAAATCTTGAAAGGCTTTGGTTTTCGAAGGGAACACCGGCCCGGCTCCCAAGTAATCCGCCCCGGCTAGGGTAGCCCCTTCCCGGTCCCGAGCATTGTGGCTGCTGGCACCAATCAACCTATCGGCTCCCACGATCCTTCGGGCTTCGGATGGGGTGAGGTCCGTGGTTCCCAAATGAACTCCATCGGCTTCGGAAAGGACGGCCAAGTCAGGTCGGTCATTGAGGATGAATAGGGCACCCTCGTCATGGGTCCATTGGCGTGTTTTCTTGGCCAAATCGAGGAGGTCGGCGTCGGGTAGATTTTTTTCTCGCAATTGGACAATATCCACGCCGCCCCGGACTGCCTCGCGAACGGTGCGCTCCAAACCCAAAAGGCATTGGTTTGAGACCAAAAGCATCAAAGCGGTTTGGGATAGTGTGGAAGCGGAGGTTTCGGAGGATCTTTTTTCCAAAGTGTAGGCTTCGTATCGAAGGCTTTCTAATTGCCGAACAAGAGGTAGCGCGGCCAGTTTGGCGTGTTCCTCAAGGCTCCGAAGGGCCTCTTGGACCCGTTTCCAATTCGACCGTTGGAGGTCCCGTTCTTCTTTTCTTGGTCGTTCGGATCCTGTCCAAAGCCCGGCCCCGGAGTCGCCTAGAACATCCCTTCCTTCCAGTAATCGCAAAGTACCGGGAATCTGAACCAACAGGGTGTCCACTTGGTGACGCATCCTTTTGAGTCGTTCAACCAGCCAGCGATCTTCCTTTACAAAGCGGTAAAAATCCTCCAGAACGCGAAGCCCCTCCCGAAGCCGATTGCCCACCGCATCCACTAATCGAATCCACCCGGGGGGGATTTCCCCTTGGTGTAGGTCAAGGGGTTCGTCCATGGCAATGGTCGGCCCGGAAATCGTTTCGGTGGTCTTTTCCATGGTGAAACCGCTTTTAAGGAGCCATCGTTTCCCCTTTGGACTCCTTTCGAAGACGGCGGCCAAAAGAGCCTCGCTGTTGATGGTGGGGTCCGAAAACTGTTCCGACGCAAAATGACGGGCGGATCGCAAAATGCCAGTTAGGGAAAGGGGCATGAGGCGCATAAGGTCTTTCCCGTGGGAGAATTCCTCACTTTGGCGCTGTAATTGAGTGGCGTCCAAGGAACCCAATTGGGGAAGGCCCGATTCCACCCAAAAAGAGGCTTCCACACCCATGGAACCCAGCCAAGCCACCCCAGATCCCTCCGGGTCTTCGGTAAGTGCCGCCAGCAATTCCAATCCGGAATCCCAATCCAGCCCGGCGTGGTTGGGAAGGGCTGCCTGGACCTGAAGAAGGGCTCGAGTGGCCGCCTGAGTAAACTCCCATCGCATAGTTAGCTATCCTTTGTATTTCCCCGGTTTTTCCACGGGGAAGGGAACTTAGGCTTGGCCCAATTCCTCTGATCCTTGCAATCGTTAGATTTCACCCAATTGGTCCTTGTTCCCATCCGCCAAGGCCTGTAACCTGCCCTTTGATGGATTTCTGCCAACCAGCGAACTGGGCCAAAACGGCCTAGGGCATCTGGGACGGCTTTTTTGACTCTAGGACGGGGAGGATTGGGTTATGTCGTTGATTGTAAAGTATTTGGACAGGAATGGTTTGGCCAAGTGGGCCTTTGCTTCGGTTTTTGCCGGTTCATGGGTGTTGTTTGGTCAGGCCCAAGAAAGCGCCCCCAAAGTGGCCCCGATGACTCTTGAACAGTGTCGGCAATATGCTTTGGCCAATCAGCCCGGCCTGGCAGCGGCTAATTTAAGTGCCGTTGCGGGAACTCAGCGGGCTGGTTCGCTAAACCGACTTGGCTTTGCCGGAATGATTTCTCGGGAAGTTCCCATTCGCAAGCAGCAATCCGGTTGGGGCGTAACCGCCACTGCTGCCATGGCGGACCAGGCGGCTTTGGATACCTGCTTTGATGTTAATTTTACCTATTTGAGTATCCTTTACGGCCAAAGGCAGCTTGCGGTGGCGGAAGCGGCCATTGCCGAACTCACCAGCCTGCGGGATATTGCCAAAACCATTGTCAGGGAAGGCACCCGGCCAGATGTGACCAACAATCATGTCGAGAAAATCGAAGTCATGCTTTTGTCGAGTAATGCCCGCCGGGATGAAGCGGTAGGAGGGATCGCTCGGGCCAACGCGGCTCTGCGTGAGGCCATGGGCATGACTTCAGGCGACCCAGTCAAGCTGGCCGTTGTCTCGTTTCCCACCTCAAAACAGGTGCCAGACAAGGCGGTATTGGTGGCCGGGGCAAAGAACCTACGCGGAGAAGTGTTGGCGTCGCGAGCGGCGGTGGAAGTAACCCGTTGGGAAACCAAAGCCCAAGGGGTAGGCTTCTTCAAATTCCAGACCCATACCTTTGCCTCAGGGTCGGATCTTCATGCCATTGGGGTCCCTTTGCCCCAACGAGGTGAGGAGTATTTGCCGGGCGGTGTGGCTCCTGAGATGCCAGCCAATTTGGCCGGCAAAAAGCGTGACAGGGTGGCTACTGCGGGCATCTATGCCGAGCGAGCGGCGTCAGTTGCGGCAAAGACGGAAAATCTTGCCGTACTCGAAGTAGAAAATTTCCTCTTACGCTACAAAGAAAACTCAAGTCGGGCCGAAAAGTTAATACAGGCGGCAATCCAAGCGGACAAATTAGCTTCACGACTCAAGGACAAATTTGATCCTCGGTCTACGAAAGTAAGCCTTGATGAGGTTCTCACCACGGGAACCTTGTCCGTTAGCACCATGTTGGACGCTAATGAGGCTTTATATAGGACGCTTTTGGATCTTGCTACTCTGGAAAGGGCTTCCGGCGGTGCGTTTCGCCTAGCACTGGAATGGCCCAAAATGACCCCTTGATGATCTCCCGGATCGGGGGGGTGTATAGATCGGTATAGATATCACACGATTGTTGTGGTATCTGCCGGATTCCCCTCCCCGGGATGGAGATCAAAATGCGACGGCTCTCGTTTTGCACCTTGTTTTCCCCGTTTGTCGTAATTGCCTTGGCATCTACCTTAGTTTTGGCCAAAACCGAAACTGCCGCCCCAATGCCGGTAAAGGATGCCAAACAGGGGATGATGAGGATAGGCCTTACCGCCTCCCTGTTTCGCGATATGCCGGATGCCTTGCTCCAGATTGTGATGAAACCATTCAGCGCGGTTATGGAACAGCAGACCGGCATGAGCGGGTCGTTGGTTTCCGTGAAGGATGCCCGCCTACTTGCCCAGCAGATGGAATCGAACACCCTCCAATTGGGGGTGTTTCATAGTCATGAATTTGCCGCCCTCCAGGTCAAACACCCCGGGTTGACCCCGTTGGTGTTCGCCGTGAACTCCAAGCAGCCTCTAGAGTCGATGTTGGTGGTCCGTCGGGACAAAAAATTCAACGCACCCGCCGACATTGCGGGAAAGACCATCGTGATGCCCAGCACCGTGAGAGAATTTTCCCTGGTGTTCGCCAATCGAAGGTGTAGCGTTTTAGGCCGTCCTTTGCGCACTTATTGCAAATTGGTCGGGGTCAACGACTCCGAGGACGCCTTGGACCAGGTTGTGGACGGCCAAGCGGATGGGGCCATCGTCGAACGCCACCAATTGGATAACTACAAAGATGATAAACCCGGCCGAGCCAACAATTTGGTCGTGGCCTTGAACTCGGAATCGTTTCCTCCGGCCATCATTGCCTACATACCCAGCAACCTGAAAAAAGACAGCGTGGATCGATTTAGGACCGGCATGATTAGCGCCAAGAAAAATCCCCGGGCCGCCGACCTGCTTAAGCTGATCCGCCTGACCAGTTTCGAGTCGATCCCGGACTCTTTTGACAAGACGCTCACCCAATTGGCCAAGGATTATCCCCTCGAATCCGCCGATAAGAAATAATTTTTTGGGGTATTTCGGCGACAAACAACCGCACTTGGGAAGGGAAGGGGACAGCCCCTTTCCTTATTTTGTTGGGCAAAACGAGCAGGCCTCCCATTTGTCCTATGCTTTCTATTTTTCCAAAACGGTCATTTCTCTCGAGTTTTAAGGCCAGCGGCCCAAATTGTCCTAGAATTGCGCTCAAAACCCCTTTGGGATTTTCTTGACTTTTCTTGTCTTTTTGAGGATTCCCGGCCTTGGTCGGGGTTTGTGCGCATGGCGGAGTCCATCCAAATCACATCGCTTAAGGATCAGACGCGAGAGCGATATCTGATTTATGCGCTTTCCGTGATCACTTCCCGGGCCCTTCCGGATGTTCGCGACGGGCTAAAACCGGTCCAGCGGCGCATCCTGTACACGATGTACAACGACTTGAGGCTGACCTTTGATGGTCGCCCTAGGAAGTGTGCCAAGATCGTAGGCGATGTTACCGGTAACTATCACCCCCACGGAACCTCGGCGGCCTATGATGCCTTGGTTCGGTTGGCCCAGAGTTGGGTTTTGCGGGTCCCGCTCATCCAGGGACAAGGAAACTTTGGATCGGTCGACGGGGATCCCCCAGCCGCGGAGCGATATACCGAAGCCAAACTCTCCACGGCGGCCGAGGCTTTGATGCTTGAGCTCAAGCAAAAAACTGTCGATATGCGACCCAACTATGACAATACCCGGGAAGAGCCGATTGTCCTCCCGGCCCAGTTTCCCAACCTCTTGGTGAATGGTTCTTCGGGTATCGCGGTTGGGATGGCAACCAACATTCCGCCCCATCACCCCGTGGATGTGATTCGGTCGGTCGTGGCACTGATTGACGAGCCGAATTCCACCACGGCCCAACTTTTGGATAAGCTCAAAGGACCGGACTTTCCCTTGGGTGGTCGAATCCTGGCGGATCGTGCCGACCTTAGGCGTATTTACGAAGAGGGCACCGGAACCATTCGGGTGCAAGGCGAATGGAAGATCGAAGAAACCGCCAAAATCCGCCAGATTGTGGTCACTTCAATCCCCTATGGAGTGGACAAGGGCAAGCTGGAGTCGGACATTGGCGCCATCATTGAGGACAAGAAATTACCCCAACTTGTCAATTTGGTTAACGAATCCAACGAAAAAGAGGGGCTTCGAATCGTTTTGGAAATCAAGGCCGGGGCCGATCCGGACCTGATCATGGCCTACCTTTTTAAGCATACCTCCCTTCAGGACACCTTTTCCTGCAACCTCACTTGCTTGGTCCCTGTCGAGGGGGAACCGGGTAAGACAAGGCCTGAGCGACTTGGCCTTAAGAGCATTCTCGAGTATTTTCTCCGGTTCCGGCGTGAAACGGTGCAAAGGCGTTTTGAGTTTGAGCTAGAACAACTGCGAAAGCGCATTCACATCCTCGAAGGCTTTGCCATGGTTTTTGATGCCCTTGATAGGGCCATCAGAATCATTCGGGCGAGTTCTGGCAAGGCGGATGCTTCGGAAAAACTCCGCAAAGCCTTCCCTCCCATGGACGAGGTCCAAGCGGAGGCGATCCTAGAGGCCGCCCTTTACCGAATTGCCCAGCTTGAGATTCAAAAAATCCTCGATGAGTTACACGAGAAAAGCACCGAAGCCAAAAAAATCGAGAATATCTTGGCTAGCCCAAAGAGGCTTCTTGGGGTGGTTCGTTCGGAACTGGAAGCTTTGGCCGAGGTCATGGCTCTGTTAGCTGGACCAAGAAGGCGCACCAAAATTGTTTCTTCGGAAGACGCCCCGGACTTTGATCCGGAGGCGTACATTGTCCGGGAGAACACCAATGTCGTGCTGACCAGAGATGGCTGGATCAAACGCGTTGGCAAATTGGCATCCTTGGAAACCACCCGTGTCCGCGAAAACGACGGTGTCATTGCGGTTGCGGCGGGTTCGACGCTCGATCCGGTGATTTTCCTCGCCGAGGATGGAACCGCCTACACCGGGCGAATGAACGAGGTCCCCCCCAGCTCAGGTTATGGGGAACCTATCGGAAAATATTTCAAGATCGCCGATCAGGTTCGGATTCTTACGGCAATCTCAGGCGACCCAAGATTTACAGCCGCCAACAGCGAAGACGAGGCTCAATCCATCGAAGAGGGGCCTTGGGTCTTCGCGGTCACCCAACAGGGTATGGCTATTCGCATCCCCCTAGGTGGGTTTCGAACCCTTTCCACCAAAGCGGGCAGAAAGTACCTACGGCTAGCCGAAGGGGATAGGGTGGTATTGGCCGGTGTGGTGAGTGGCGGTGAGGCGATTCACATTGCCAGTGCCCATGGGCGAATTCTCCTGTTTCGGGCGGACGATATACCCGTGGTTTCCGGGCCTGCCAAAGGCGTGATTGCCATTCGGATGGACAGTGACGACACCTGCCTAGGCGGCATTTTGGTGACCAATTCCGAGGACACATTGGTGGTGGAATCAGCGGGGGGCAAAACATTGGACTTTAAAAAAGGCCGTTGTCAACCCGCCACCCGCGGGGGGCGGGGTCAAGATGTTGCCAAGCGCTCGGGACTGGTTCGGGTGGTTCCCGCGCCGATCCCGCTAGTGGACTGGGACAACCTTGAAGATAAGCCTTCCCGAGGTAGGGGTTCCTCCGAAATGGGCAATTCCAACCGTGGGGGACCCGGCCTGTTTGATTGAGTTTCCATGAAACGGATGATTGACTTTGACACTTAAAACAACGCAATCCAAGTAGGGGATTATTAGCTGATGGCCGAATATTCCGCAAAGGACATTCAGGTCCTTGAGGGCCTTGAACCAGTTCGAAAACGCCCTTCGATGTACATCGGCGGCGTCGATGTAAAGGGCCTTCACCACCTCGTGTGGGAGATCGTGGACAACGCGGTGGACGAATACCTAAACGGTCACGCCGACACCATCACCGTGACCCTTCATAAGGATGGGGAATCGGTTACCGTGGTAGACAATGGTCGGGGCATTCCCGTGGATCTTCACCCTAAACACAAAAAACCCGCGTTGGAGTTGATCCTCACAACCCTGCATTCGGGGGCCAAGTTCGGCGAGGGGGGAAACTATATCCACTCGGGCGGCCTTCACGGAGTGGGGTCTTCGGTGGTAAATGCATTGTCTAGGCGCCTGGTGGCAACCATCAAACGCGACGGGTTTGAGTGGCAACAAGAGTTTCGAAAAGGCAAACCCTATGGCGAGATCGAAAGGGTGCGTCCATTCCGGGGTCATGGCACCCAGATTTTCTTTGTTCCGGATGCGGAGATTTTCAAAACGGTCAAACTCCATGGCAGTGAGATCAAACACCACCTTGATGCCATGGCCTATATCCATTCCGGACTCAAGGTTTTCTTTGTGGATGAGGTGGCCAAGGAAACCTACGATTTGAGCCATCCGGGCGGGATTCCCGAATTTTTGGATATGTTGGTCACCGACGCCGGAAAGCCCAAGGTCACCGAACTGGCTTTCACCCTTGTCCGAAAAGACGGCGACAGGATGGAAGCGGCCTTTGT
>SIAL01000032.1 GCA_009691815.1 Gemmataceae bacterium
GGGGGTCAGCCTATGCCGGGGGGTCAGCCTATGCCCGGTAGTCAGCCCATGCCGGGGGGTCAGCCCATGCCGGGGGGTAGTTTGCCCGGACGGGGTGGTAAGGATGTTGATTCAGGGCCAATGCAACCTGCCCAATCTGGCAAGCGAGATCAGGCTGATAAGCCGGATGCTGGTTTGTCCGGTAAGACCAGTGAAGCTCAGCTCGAATCGTTTCAAAAAATGGTAAATCCCGAATTACTGAAGAAGGCCGGGGTTTCGGAAGAGGAATATCGCCGCTATTTAGCGACCCGAAAAAGGCAAATTGAGGACTTGAAAAAAGAAGGTCTGGAAAAAGGCTCCATTGCACCCGGAACGATTCGAACCGCTCCTAGCCTTTCCGCTCGCAAAGTAACCGGAACCGCCACCGAATCGACCAACGCCGGCGATAGTAACCGCGCCTTACCCCCTCCTGGGTATCGGGATGCCTACAAAGAATTTACAAGGCGCATTGCCGAAATGGAAAAGCAGGGCGGTTCGCGCGAATGACCTCCATTGGGCCTGAACGAAATTTGCCAAGAAGGCACTTAGTTTCCATCAATCCCCGTAAACTTCGGCACCTATTCACCGACGTTTTGGTGGTGGGTGGCGGAATAGCAGGCTGTCGAGCCGCCCTGAGTTCCCTTCCCGGGGCTCAGGTCCACCTAGTGACCAAAGACAAAGTTCAGCAAAGCAACAGTGCGTATGCCCAAGGCGGGTTGGCCGGGGTAATTTCTTCCGATGATACTATCGGCAACCATGTGGAAGACACTCTGATTGCCGGGGCAGGGCTTTGCCACCCAGAGATTGTGGACCTTGTTATCCGAGAGTCACCGCGGCAAATCGAGGAGTTGGCCAAAATAGGGGCAAAATTCGATCTTTTAAACGGCAAACTGGCCCTTGGTCTGGAAGGAGGCCACAGCCATCCCAGAATTGTCCATGCTTTGGGGGATGCCACCGGGGCGGAAGTCATGCGCGCCATGATTGAAACCGTCCATAATGCACCCAATGTGGAGGTTTTGGACCAAACTTTTCTTATCGATTTGGTGACTCATGAGGGGCGTTGTCTGGGAGCCCTTGTGGAAACCCCCGACGGGGACAAAATGCTTCTTCATGCCAAGCAAACCATTTTGGCAAGCGGTGGCTGTGGTCGGGTTTGGAGGGAAACCACCAATCCACCGGTGGCCACAGGAGACGGCATTGCCGCGGCGTACCGTGCCGGTTGTGCCCTAAAAAATTTGGAGTTCATGCAATTTCATCCAACCGTATTGTACATTGCCGGGTCGTCTCGGTTTTTGATTTCCGAGGCGTTACGGGGCGAGGGAGCTTACCTTCGGGACAAGGATGGCTTTCGTTTTATGCCGGATACCGATCCCCGGGCCGAAAGAGCGACCCGGGATATTGTGTCTCGAGCCATTGTGGATACTATGGCTCGGACCATGCACCCTTGTGTCTACCTTGATATGAGCCATTTGGATCCGGACTCCTCGCACAGGCGGTTTCCGGGAATTTCCAGGGTTTGCAAAAGTTTCGGGATCGATATTGCAAGGGATTTAATCCCTGTTCGACCCGGTGCCCACTACATGATTGGTGGAATTACCACGGATCCTTCGGGCCGGACAAACATTCCCGGGTTGTGGGCGGCTGGCGAAGTGTCCTGCACGGGGCTCCATGGAGCCAACCGGCTTGCCTCCAATAGTTTGGTGGAGGGGTTGGTTTTTGGAGACATGATTGGGCGGTTGGCATCGACAGAGGCCTTAGAAGGTGGTCCTGAACCCGCCCGAATTCCTTTCCCTGAGGAGGGTCCCGGAGGTGTGGCCCCTCAAGACGACCTTGACATTGAAGATTTGACGGTTTCCCTTCGCAATTTAATGGTTCGAGATGTTGGCATTGTTCGCCATGGAGAAGTTTTGGACCGAGCCCAAAAACAGATTATTCAATGGTGTGGTTATGCTCTTAGGCAAAACTTTTCGTCCCGCCAAGGCTTTGAATTAGCAAATCTTTTGACCTTGGCCCGCCTGGTTGTGCATTGTGCCAAAGAGCGCGAGGAGTCCCGAGGCACCCATTTTCGTTCCGATTATCCGAAGTTGGATGCCATGAAATGGGGTCATGATCAAAATGTTCCGGCCTATTTACATGGTTTGTAGCCGCCCATTTCCCCATTGGGAAATAGAATATGGACATCAGTAGACTCAACCCAGAAGACAAGACATGGCTAGGATTTCTCTTTACGACACTACCCTTCGCGACGGAAGCCAAGGGGAGGGCATCAGTTTTTCCCTTCAGGATAAGCTGAACATCACCAAGCGCTTGGATGAAATGGGGGTCGATTTCATTGAAGGGGGCTATCCCCTATCCAATCCGAAGGACTTTGAGTATTTTCAACAGGTAGCTTCGCTTGGCCTAATGCATTCTCAAGTTTCTGCTTTTGGAATGACTAGGCGCAAAGGGGGTGATGCCTCCGATGATATTTGTCTTCGGGCACTGCTTGAGGCGAACACGCCCATAGTCACCCTAGTTGGCAAGAGCTGGGACCTCCATGTTCATGAGGTAATAGGCACCACCCTCGAAGAAAATCTGGCAATGATTCGGGACTCAGTCCGTTATTGCAAAGCCAAAGGAAGGCGTGTTTTCTACGATGCGGAACACTTTTTTGATGGCTATGCCGCCAACCCTGACTATGCTTTGGCAACATTAGTGGCGGCGGCGGAAGCCGGGGCGGAGTGGTTGATTCCGTGTGATACCAATGGGGGCACCATGCCCGATGAGATTGGCAGGGTAATCGGCCAACTTCGGCGGAAAATTTCCGTGCCACTTGGAATCCATTGCCACAATGATTGTGAATTGGCGGTGGCCAACAGCCTTGCCGCCATTAGCCAGGGGGCTACGCAAATCCAGGGAACCATCAACGGGATCGGCGAGCGCTGCGGCAACGCCGATTTGATTAGCCTTATTGGCAACCTTGGACTGAAACTTGGTCATGAAGTTTTGTTGCCCGGTTCAATGAAGCGGCTTACCGAACTTTCGCGGTTTGTTCACGAAACGGCCAACATGAATTTTCGTTCTAACCAACCCTTTGTTGGCCCCAGTGCTTTTGCGCACAAGGGGGGAATGCATACCCATGCCATTGCCCGGTTGGCAAGGTCGTATGAACACATCGATCCAACCCTTGTTGGGAATGAACAGCGGATATTGGTGAGTGAACTTTCCGGCCGGGCCACAATCATTCAAAAGACCGAGAAACTGGACTTGGGTAATGACAAAGAGCTGATGAGTCGAATTTTGAATCGGGTTCAAAATCTGGAAAATGAGGGTTATGAGTTTGAGGCTGCGGAAGCTTCGTTTGAACTATTGGTTCAAAAGGAGGCAGGCCATTATACCCCCCACTTTGAAAAGCTGGTTTACCGTGTTAATATCGAGGCGGGAATCGATGGGCTTCCCATCACCGAGGCCACGGTAAAACTCCGCGTGGGCAATGAGATTGTACACACGGTAAGCGAAGGTGACGGCCCAGTCAACGCCCTTGACGGGGCTTTGCGCAAAGCACTTGTCAAGGTCCATCCGCGGGTTGCCGAAATCCATTTGGCGGACTACAAAGTCCGGGTGGTAAACGCGAGGGCAGGGACGGCCGCCAAGGTGCGGGTCGTTATTGAAAGCCGAGATCATGATTCGGTCTGGACAACGGTGGGTGTAAGCGAAAATATCGTTGAAGCGAGTTGGCTCGCCTTGGTAGACAGCATTGATTACAAATGGCTCAAGGATAAAGGAAAAAAGGATTAATCCCCTATTCTTTGTCGTTCCCATTTTCCCTAGTTAAAACATTCATTATTTGTCAGGATTGAAACCATGTCGGCAGAAATGGCCAAGGCATACGACCCCAAGATTGCTCAGGAAACTTGGTCCTCTTATTGGGAAAATGAAAAATTTTTCCAAGCCAAACCCGCGGACACCGGCCCGTCGTTTTCGGTGGTGATCCCCCCCCCAAATATCACGGGGGCCCTTCATTTGGGTCACGCCCTAAACGTCACGCTACAGGATATTTTGGTGCGTTACCACAGGATGAAAGGGGAAAACACCCTTTGGATCCCGGGAACGGACCATGCCGGGATTGCCACCCAAGCTGTGGTCGAAAGGCGCATTCGCGACGAGGAGGGCAAATCAAGGAGGGATTTGGGGCGAGAAAAACTCCTTGAACGGATTTGGGGTTGGAAGGATCAATACGCAAAACGCATTCTTGGCCAACTTGCCGAAATCGGAACCTCTTGTGATTGGACCCGCACCCGATTTACCCTTGATGAAGGATGCGCCAAAGCGGTTCGGGCCACCTTCTTTTCCATGTTTCGTGATGGGCTGATTTACAAAGGGAAAAGACTGGTCAATTGGGATACCCAACTACAAACCTCGGTTGCGGATGATGAAACCTTTGTGGAGACGGTTAAGGGAGGTTTTTGGACCTTTAAGTATCCCGTTCCGGAAACCGGGGAGTTCATCCGATTTTCCACTACCCGTCCAGAAACCATGCTGGGCGATGTGGCCATTGCAGTCCATCCCAGCGACGAACGGTACAAACACCTGATTGGTAAAATGGCAAAGGTTCCCTTGGCCAATCGACTCATCCCCATTATTGGCGACGCTTTGTTGGTTAAACCCGAGTTTGGCACAGGGGCGGTCAAGGTGACCCCTGCCCATGACCGCAACGACTGGGCCTCTGGCCAGCGTAATCAATTGCCCTTTATCAATATTTTGAACCTCGACGGAACCCTCAATGAGATTTGCGGCCCTTTTACGGGCTTGGACCGTTTTATCGCCCGTGAAAAATGCGTTGAGGAGATGGACAAACTTGGCTTTTTCGAGGGTAAAGAAGAGAGGGATATCGAACTTTCCCATTCGGACCGAAGCAAATCCCCCATTGAACCGCTGCTGTCGGACCAATGGTTTGTTTCCATGGGGGACCTTGGCGAAAAAGCGATCGAGGCCGTCCGCGATGGAAGGGTTAAATTCACCCCTGAACGCTACGCCAGTTCCTATCTCGATTGGCTTTCGGAAAAACGGGATTGGTGCATAAGTCGTCAGCTCTGGTGGGGCCACCGGATTCCCATCTGGTACACCCAAGCAACCCCCACACAATTGGAAATTGCCTTCAAAGGATGCGAAAATATCCATTGGCGAGAAAGCGAGTCAGGTGGCTTACTCGTTTGCGCCTTGGAAGACATTCCTGCCACTGTTCCCGGAACAGACATTCCACTCGTTCAGGACGAAGATGTTTTAGACACATGGTTTAGCTCGGCCCTTTGGCCCCACTCGACACTTGGCTGGCCTAATAAAACCGAAGATTTAGAGCGCTATTATCCAACCAATGTTCTGGTCACAAGCCGTGACATCATCACCCTTTGGGTGGCGAGAATGGTGCTAACCGGCCTTTATAACACCGGAAGGATACCCTTCCACCATGTCTACATTCACCCCAAAATCCTTGATGGTTTTGGCGAAACCATGAGCAAATCCAAAGGCAACGGCATCGACCCTTTGGATATTATTTCCCGTTATGGTGCCGATGCGCTTCGCTATCAAATGGCCCATCTGGCAACCGAGACGCAAGATGCCAGGATGCCGGTCGCGAATGTCTGTCCCCATTGCGATACGCTCATCCCGGTTAAAACCGAGCATATGTATATGCGGACAAAAAAAATCACCTGCCCCGGGTGCAAAAAGATTTTTAGACCGGGTGGGCCTTGGATTGCCGAGGATCCGGATCTTCCCACCGCAAAACAAGCCAGTGAACGGTTTGAATTAGGGCGCAACTTTGCCAACAAAGTGTGGAATGCGGCCCGGTTTGTCATGATGAATCTCGATTCCCAACAACCACCATTGCCTCCTTTTCCCCCTTCCACCCCGGAAGACACCTGGATCCTCAGTCGGTTGGCTTTAACAACTGAAAAGGCCACGGAAGCGTTGGATTCTTTCCGATTTAGCGAATATGTCCGCCTTATTTACGATTTTGCATGGTCGGATTTTTGTGATTGGTATTTGGAAATGGCGAAACCCCGGCTAAAAGATGCCAACGCCCTGCCCAGAGTCCAAGGAATTCTAATTACAGTCCTTGATGGCCTTGTTCGGCTTATCCACCCGGTAATGCCCTTTTTGGCGGAATCGCTGTGGCATGCCCTTGAAACGGCGTTACCAAACCGAGCCGAAATCACCGGTTTGAAATTGACGAAAAGTGTGGTGCTAGCACCCTGGCCTACCTATCCCAAGTCTTGGCAAAACCTTGGCGTGGAGGGATCCATTGGGCGAATCCAAAGCCTTATTCGTGGCGTGCGTGAGGTACGTAATCGGTATCAAATCGATAACCGAACGCCCCTAAGCGTGGTGATTCGCTGTGGTTTGGAAGCTTCCGCCGAGGTGCGCGAATTGAGTTCCTTCCTCACGGATATCGCCGGGGCAAAAGTGGAGGGGCTTGGCCCCAAAGTGGACAAGCCGACTTGTGCGGCTTCGGTATTGTCTGGCGACATGGAGCTTTTCATTAGCCTTGAGGGATTGATTGATCCTCAGGTGGAATTGGTTCGAACGGACAAAACCATTCAGGAAAAGCAAAAACAGCTCACCATACTTCAATCCCGGTTAGCTAATGCCGATTTTGTGGCAAAAGCCCCAAAGGAATTGGTGGAAACGCAAAAGCAACAGGTGCTTGACTGGCAGGCCCAATTGGTCTGCTTGGAAGAGGTTCGCCAATCCTTGATCGGACTTGTTAGAAAATAGGCACCAATTAGGGAGCTTGGTTCCATGGAAGGCTTAACCCTGCACCTATTAGAACCTTCGCATTTTCATGCCGCCCTTTTGCTCCTTCAACTGGATTCCAGAATCCAGTTACCTATCCAAGTTCACGCGGCCCCTCATTGGGATGAAAAACCCTTTTGGAGTTGGATCGAATCCCTAGAAAATCGAGGTTGGAATCTGGATCGGATCCAATTGAATCGGTACCAAGATCCGGTTACTTCGATCCTTAAATCCAAAGGCCCCTCGGTTGCCCTTTTGGCCGGCCAAAACCAATTAAAGCCTGACCGAATCCTGAGATTGCTGCTGGGCAATGTCCCGGTAATTTGTGACAAACCCCTTTGGGTAAATATGGCCTCCGGTAGCTCACTTGCCTCCTATTTGGGAACAACAAACCAAAATATATTTCTGGATGACTGTATGACGGAGCGGTTTGACCCAGCTTTCGCGCTTCAAAAGCTACTCCTTACCGAAGGAATCCCCGGTTTTGGGCTTCGTAGTGGCATTCCCAATCGAATTCGATTTCATTTAGGCAACACCCATCATCTTGCCAAAAGTGTCGAAGGAATTCCCGTTCGACGAAGTCGGGCCTTTTTTGAAATAGACACCTATGGCGATCCCTTTGCGGATGTCGGAGTTCACTTGGTGGATCACTTTTTAGAGCTGTTATCCAGTTTGGGGGTTTCCAACCAATCGTTGGCTAAGGATCCGGGTATTGTGGAATCTCACTGGGCCCGTTTGGATCAAAAATCCCTCAGAATCTCAACGGAAAATCAGGAGATTCCATTTCCCATCGAACAGGTCTGGCAAGGAGGCAATGGGGATACCCGCAGTCAAATTTCAACGCAATGGCTTCCCAATGGAGAGAATTTGCCTCCCGAGGGACAGTATGCCATTGTCCACGGAAATGGCTGCTCCTTGGTGGCCGCACCGGATCCCCTAACACAAAACATGGCGCTTGATTTTGTCGGATTATCCGCCACGGAAAGACCAATAGGGATGGCAACCTTGTCCGCCATCATGGAAAAACTTCAGGCTCCTTGGCCAAAAACAAACATGGAAGCAACCCGGTTTGGGGTCCGAATGAGCCCCCCCATGGTTCCCTTTAGTATCCATTCCAAACGCTTTTCCAAGATTATGACCCGATTTTTGGATCGTATTCAGCAAAGACGCCCTCTCTGTAGGTTTGAGTGCGAAAAACTGCGATTGAAATACGCCCTATCCGCGGGAGCAATCCGAAAAGCCCCCAATCACTAAATTCCAATCAATCCTATTTTTTGACAAATTCCTTTCGACTCGATCCAAAACCCCCTGTTTTTATCGCCGAGTTACATTCGTAGCACTGACCATTGTCCCATTTGATCCGATGCAAAAGGAAAAGGGATAGGGCAAATGAATGATCCTTGGATGGAATGGGAAAACGACCCGAAAGCCTTGGCCCTTTTGGGGCATTATGTCGCTTGCGAAGTCACCGCCCAACCTCGAAGGGAAGCCGAGGCTTGGTTGGCCTTTACGCAAGCGGAAAATGCTCCCCTTGAACCGGATAGGCATACTTGGGAGATCATCGAACACGCCACCCTAATTGCCTTGGGGTATTTGGATCTTGTCTCGACAGAGTCAAGTCCCCGAGGCAAGCCCATAGGTTACAAAATCACAGCCCCCGGTTTATTGAAAACGGCTCATTGGACAAATCAGGATGGCGTGGTGGATTCTGACAAAGGATAAGTTCCGATTCTGTTTTCTTCGACCAAACAGCCATTGGCAAGGTGATCCTTTACCAAACGGTGTATTCTTTCGGCGGTCATGGAGTGGTACCAAACCCCCTCGGGATAGACGACCGCCACCGGCCCAGATTGACAAACCCGAAGGCAGCCGACCTTGGTGCGATAACACGATTTTCCAAGACCTTCTTCTTTGATACCCGATTTGAGAGCGTCCCAAGCCAGCATTCCCAAATCGTGGGAAACACATTCGGGACCGGTACAAAGCAGAACATGCTTGGCAAACCCACCCAATCCCAAGGAAAGGGCTACTTTCTCCCTTTCCGGACCAATATCCTCGGGATTTGCGGACCCCATTGTTTAGGTTTCCATGATTTCTTTGGCCTTTTTGTCAGCCATTTCCTGAATAGAAACCTCGTACCTTTTCAGGAGACTTTGCACCTTTTCAGTCGCTTTCTTTTCATCGTCCTCGGAAAGGCTCAAGTCCTTTGTGGTTTTCTCCAAAGCCTTATTGGCATCACGACGAATATTGCGGCAAGATACTTTGGCATCTTCGGAGGATTTTTTAAGACGAGCCACCAGTTTCTGGCGCTGATCCCCGGACATTGCCGGCACATTGATCCGGATGATTTTCCCGTCATTGCTGGGGGACATGCCCAGGTCGCTGGTACGAAGGGCCTTTTCAATATCCTTTAGTGAAGCAATATCGAAGGGTTTGATAAGGATCTGTTGGGGTTCGGGAATACTTATCTGAGCAATTTGTTTGAGGGGGGTCGGAGATCCATAAACCTCAACCCTAAGCGTTTCCACAAGGCCCGGGGTAGCCCGGCCTGTGCGAAGGCCTTTGAGTTCTTCTCGGAAAACGCTTGACGCTTTTTCCATCCGAGCTTCCGTATCTTTTATCACTGCATCTAAACTCATGTTTTAGCTCCTTATAGCTTCTGTTTTAGGTCACGAAACAGTTGTTCCCACCTTGTGTCCAGCAATGGCCCGTTCAATGTTGCCTTCTCGTTTGAAATCAAAAACCACAATGGGCAATTTCGCATCTTGGCAAAGGCTAATTGCCGAAACATCCATCACCCGGAGATTATCGCGAAGAGCCTGCACGTAACTCAATTTTTCATACCGAACCGCATGGGGATTCTTTTCAGGGTCATCGGAATAGACACCATCGACTTTGGTCGCTTTAAGCAACGCTTCAGCCGATATTTCAATACCCCTAAGCGCCGCGGCCGTATCGGTGGTAACATAGGGGTTGCCCGTTCCCCCAGCCAGAATGACGATTCTTCCTTTTTCGAGGTGCCGAACGGCACGCCTTCGAATGTAGGGTTCCGCCACGGAATCCATGCGAACGGCAGAAAGGAGCCTGGTTTGGCAGTTGAGATGTTCAAGGCTGTCTTGAAGGGTCAAGCCATTCATAACTGTTGCCAACATTCCCATGTAATCGGCGGTGGTCTTTTTGATGATTTCGCCGCTAGTAAATTGCGAACCCCTGAGGAGATTGCCGCCCCCTATGACAATGGCCAACTCAACACCTTGACTGGCAATATTTTTGATTTGCCGAGCAATCGCTATGGTTTCATCAATATTAATACCCGTTTTACCAGGGGTGCCAAAACTTTCTCCCGAGAGCTTTAGCAGCACCCTTTTGTATTTGGGAACGAGTGAATCACTCGAATCATCCATGCCCATTTCTCCCCCATTTGGATTCATTTCTCTTTGGTTAATGGTATTGAATTTGGGGTTGGGCTCAAGAATGGTGCTCCCACTGGATAAACCGGGTCCGGGCGTCGATTTCCCAAGAGGGATTCAGCTGACCGGCTTGCCAAATGGTGGCCCTGTCATGAAGGGCTACGGTCGGACAAACATGAAAAGGTATCGCCCAAAGGGCTTGGCCCAAGGGGATCTCATCGGCCCCGGGCGCCTCCAAAACCAAATGCTCCTCACTTTGCATTACGATTTGTGCCCCTAGAATTTCTGGAAACTGAGCCCTTTTTTCCAAAGGTGGATCCGCCGAAACTGCCTTATAGCCCAAATCTAGGGTGATTCGTCCCGGCCCCGGCCTGCTTATCACCCGGGTTAGCAGAAGGGCGGCGGGTCGAAAACCTGCCATGTCGGAATATTTCCCCCCGTATCCACAATCCTGTAGCACAAGCGTTCCGGGTGAGAAGACTGCATTTTCCCAACAGATTTGACTATGGGCCATGAACGAAGGACTTCCCCCAACAATGATTCTTAAGGGCAGGCCCAATTGCTCATTTAGTTCCTTTCTAAGGTTCAATCCCGCAAGCCGAATTTGGCTCCCCATTTCCATTCGGTCTTCCATGAGAGGCAAGTTCACCTGCCCATCATAAAGGTGAATACCTTCTAGGACAAAACCGAAGGCAACAACCTCCTTGGCTAGGTCTCCAACTGCCCGGTGGTTGGTTATGGGGCCAATCCCGGTTCTCCCCATGCCGACATCGATGTCAAGCCAAACGGAGGGACGATTTGTCATCCCCTGAAAGGCACTATTGGCACAGGCCAAGGAACCATGGTTATCCACCAAAAAGGAAAATTTCACGCCTTGGTACCCATTGCAAAGTTTGGCCATTATTTGAAGGTTGGGACCGATTAGGGGATACGACAGCAACACATCCTTTGCCCCGGCACGAACCAGCATCAGGGCCTCCACAAGCGTGGCACATTTGTGTTGCAAAATCCCAGCTTCAATTAACATCTTGGCAATTTCCGAGCACTTGTGCGTTTTGCAATGAGGCCGTAAACGGTTGGGATCTCCGCCGACCAAATCGATCATTTTTTGAATGTTGGCGGCAATTTGCTCTGGGATAAAAACCAAAGCGGGGCTATGTACCTCGAAAAAAAAAGCCAACGGTGGAAGTGAAACATCCATGGTCAAATTCGTCCAAAAGGTGGTGCTTTGATGTCTATCCTCTGAATTACGCATAGATTGGCCCAATCCCACCCCATTCTCCATTCATTCTTTTTCGGGAGACTCCTATGATTGGATCCCTATCCCCTTTCATGATGTTCCTTCTCTTTCCCATCGGACAGGTTGTAATTCCTTGCCTTGGAGATCGCTTTTTTGAGGCCTATCAAAAAGCTCAGGTGGAACACATCGAACAAGAAAACAGTTCGTGGAAAATGTCCGTTCCCGTCCCCGAGGCGGAAATAAATCGGTGGCGAAAGCAACTTGGGGTGGTGTTGGGAATCCCGGAAAACCTACCCAAAACGCCACTTCAAGTCGAGCGAAACGGCTCCATCGACACCGCAAGCTTTCGAGTCGAAAAGATTGTCTTACAATCTCGGCCGGGGCTTTATGTGACAGGCAACCTTTATTTACCAAAAAACCTAGCCAAACCGGCACCCGCGGTTCTTTATGTGTGTGGTCATGGAAATGCCTTTGAGGAGGTTGTTGAGAATGGAAAAAAAATCAAACAGAGTTTGGGAAGCAAAGTTTTTTACAGAAACCATGGTGCCCGGTTGGCTTTAATGGGATATGTCTGTTTGGTCATCGACACCCTACAATTAGGCGAAATCGAGGGAACGCATCATGGAACTTACAATAAAGGTATGTTTTGGTGGCAATCTATGGGGTATACACCCGCCGGAGTGGAATGCCTCAATGGAATGCGAGCCATTGATTTCCTCCAATCGCTTAAAGAGGTTGATCCCAACCGAATTGGGGTGACCGGGCGATCAGGTGGGGGCGCATCAACTTGGTGGATCGCGGCCATGGACACTAGGGTGAAATGTGCCATTGGGGTGGCGGGAATGGCGGATTTACGGGCTCACCTAATCGCCGGGGAACAGGCCCGGTTCAACCAAGGGGTGATTACCGGGCATTGTGATTGTATGTTCATGGTAAATTCGGAAAGGTTGGATTTTAGTCGGATCGGTCAGCTTTGCGCCCCAAGACCGGCCCTGTTGATTAACACCGATCAGGATCCTATTTTTCCGGTAGGAGGATTTCGGAGGCCAACCAAGGAAATTGCCGAATTCTACAAAGCGATGGGACATCCGGAACGCTTTTCGGTTTTTCAAGGCAAGGGCGGACATGAGGACACCGAGGAGTTACAACAAGCGGCCTTTGATTGGCTTGAAACTTGGCTTAATCCTACCCATCCACCCCGGAAACTGGCTCCGAGATTTTTGCTTGAGGAATGGACATTGAAGGTCCTTCAACCAAAGCCCAAGGATGAAAAAAACACGACAGCCCACGATTGGTTTTGGAAAGAATCCCAATCACGAAAATCGGCGGATGGACAAAATCCCAGCCACCTTTTGGAAGTCCTTAATAAAGCGGTGCCGACTCGACTTTTTGGGGATCCAAAGAGCCAAATTACCAGACGAAAGAGTCCCGTGACTCCCAAGGAAGGGATTTTGGCATGGGATATTCTTGAAAACGAGGTGGTGGTCGCGCAACTCTGGACCAAGAACAATCTAACCAAGCCCGCCCAGATTTTGCTCCTTGGCCAGAATCAAGAAAGCGCTCAATTGGCACTTCTTTCCCCAGCAAAGGATTTCCCAATCGACGAGGTCCTTTTTTTGCCGGGAAAAGGGTCTATGCTGTTCTCCGATAAAAGATTGATTGACCAAGGGGATTATCAAATTCATCGCAGGTTGGCCCTACTTGGAACCACGGTTGCCGGAGTCCAAACTCGGGTCTTATTGAATTACCTTGGCTTGTTGGGGGACAACAACCATGGCGAAACGAAGCTTCTTATCAAGGCGGAAAAAGATTTGGCCTTGGTGGCGGCATGCACCAAAGCCCTTTCGAAGGGTATCAAACCTCAATTAAAACTGAGCGATTATCCCAATTCGTGGAAGGAAGCTCCCCCCCTTTTGCGGGTCGGCTTGGTGGCAGAACCAGAGGACATCCTGTTGGTGGGCAAATCCGCCGCTATCAAATAGCCTAGGGTTCAATTGGCTCCACGCCATGAATTTCCAAAAACGATGGATCCCTTGCCAAATCCTCCCATGTGCCGTCAAATGCAATTTTTCCTTCATCTAAAATAGCTACACGGGGGCAAATTAAGCGGGCAAATGCGGGTTCGTGGGTTGCCAATATCAATGCGCCCTTCCACCGTTTTAGCGTTTCCACAAGCGATCGCTTTCCCCTTTGGTCGAGAAAGTGGGTGGGTTCGTCCAAAAGCAGGATTTGCGGTTCCATGGCAAGGATAGAAGCCAGGGCCAACCGCTTTTTCTCCCCAGAGGAAAGCTCAAAAGGGGATTGATCCACATGGCTGGAAAGGTGAAAAAGCTCCAAAAGTTTTAGGGACAAGGCCTTTGCCTCGGTTGGGGATTTTCCCAAATTGAGCGGCCCCAAAGCAACCTCTTCCAACACGGTTGCTTGAAGCAATTGATCGTCCGTATGGGCAAAGACCAAGCCCGCCAAGGTGGGTGCTTTTTTGCGGTCGGCCTTGTTGGTAAGGTCAAATGGCCCCAAGGTAACCTGTCCACCACTTGGGGCCACCAACCCCGCCAGCATCCTTAGGAGGGTGGTTTTCCCGGCACCATTAGGGCCCAAAAGCGCAATTTTCTCGCCAGGTTCCACAAGGAAATCGACCCCGGAGAGTAAAACACGCCCATTTGGGGAGGACCTCGTCAATCCTTTGAAACATACCAGCGGACTCATAACCAACCCAGCTCCCAAATTGCCACCAGGCCAAATAAAACCACTAAACCAACAGGAAATATCCAAGTAAAGGGATTGGCCGGCCTCTTATTTAGAATAAAAAACCTCCTTCTAAAACCCCGGGCTTGGAGGGCATAGGTCAGCTCCTCGGTTCGCTTTTGCGAACGAACGAGTAACTGGGCCCAAACTCTTGCCATGAACCGGGTTTGTTCAATATTTCCCTTAGCCGGTGTGGAGCGGGCTCGATGGGCTTGCATGGTTCTGCGCCAATCCGCCAATAGACGATTGGTTTGCTGAAGAGTAATCCAAATCACACAAAGGGGCACCACGGGGAACCCCACACTCTGAAAGGTGAAAAAAATCTCGTTGGCCGTTGCAGCCCGACCCAGTCCCAAAAATCCCATCGCCAATCCGGTACCCTTAAACCATAAAAGCAATCCCCGGTGCAATCCCTCTTTGGTGGGACTGTACCACGCATCCGGCCACAGGAGATCCCCGGCGAATGTCCAAGGAAGCCAAAGGGCAAAAAATGCCACGGATCCGGCCAAGGGCAGGAAACGGACCGCCCACCAAAACCAAATAGGCCTTGTTGTTGAAAGGAGGGCAAAGGAAACCAGCCAGATGGAACAAACCCATACCCAATCTTGAAACCAAGGAATCGTCAAACTGGGGAGCAGGAAAAGACAGATTTTGCATTTTGTGGAACACGAGTCCCAAAGCCCCACGCGGGACAATTCGGAATGGGCTGAATTCGAAGCCCAATCACTTTTCATGCCATTCTCTGGGTCAATTCGGTGGGAAACCGTGCCACCATTCCTATTAAAAACCCTAGGACTTTACCCGTCACCAGCAATGCCC
>SIAL01000033.1 GCA_009691815.1 Gemmataceae bacterium
TCGACGGCACTCTCGGCAAAGGGGGAATCTCACCAGGCCACCTCAAAGTAGGCGACCAAAGCTGGCACCAAGAAGATTCGCTGGCTCCTTTGATCCCCATTCAGAAACTGATCGGCAAGGTTCAAGCCGAGATCTTAAAGGTGGATTGATCCTGATTCGGTGCCAACCCTTCCTTAAGGTAACCCAGGGTTGCACCCTGGGCTGATAGAACGACCCTTTCAGGCTCGAAAACCGAAACCGGGGAACCAGAACTCGCCGTGACAATCCAATCGCTCATCTCCCGCATCCACTTTCTTGCCTTTCATAGCGGCTCTGCGCCCTCGTTGATAATTTCAAGATACTTCGTGTAAACAAAGACGCGATTGCGCTTGCGACCGGTTATCTCGCGCGCAATGCCAAGGCGCTCGAGCAGCTCGATCGCACGGGAGACAGGTGGGTAACTCGCACCTATGCGAATGACCAAAGCCTTGATGTTCATCACTGGTCTCGCTCGAAGCGCCTCCAGCACCCGCAGTGTAGTGGAAGCGGCACGACCGATACACCTCACCCGCGCCGCATCCTCGTCAAACAGTTTGAGTAGACGGTGCGCTGTATCCACGGCGGATTGAGCGGTTGACGCGACCCCTTCGAGAAAAAAACCGAGCCACTCCTCCCAGTCCCCCTCGATCCGCACGACATCAAGCAGGCGGTAGTACTCGACGCGGTGCCGCTTGAAATAGAGGCTCAAGTAAAGCAAAGGCTGCGCGAGCACTTTGGAATCGGACAGCATCAAGGCGATAAGTAACCGACCGGTTCGACCATTTCCGTCGAGAAATGGATGGATGGTCTCGAACTGGACATGAGCCAACGCCACCCGCACGAGGTCTGGCAAACCGTCCTCGCGACCGTGGATGAATCGCTCGAGTTCCGCCATGCACTCTGCCACTTGCATCGGGGGTGGCGGGACGAAGTGCGCGTTCCCCGGGCGAGTTCCACCAATCCAGTTTTGGCTCGTGCGATAGGCGCCGGGCTGCTTGTCCGCACCGCGTCCTCGAATCATCAACTTCTCGTGTATCTCGCGAACCAAGCGACTGGAAAGCGGAAAATTATCGCGCAAACGGGCGAGTCCATGTTCGAGCGCGGAAACATAATTTGAAACCTCCACAACATCGTCGAAGGGCACACCCGGCGCTTCGTCAAGTTCGAACAGCAACAACTCGGAAAGCGACGACTGCGTACCCTCGATCTGACTCGACAGCACCGCTTCGCGCCGCAGATAAGCGTATAGAAATAGATTCGGATCTGGCAACCGCTCCGCAACACCATCCAGGCGACCACAGGCAAGCAATGCTTTCTCCAACAACCTCTGGCACGAACCCGTCAGGTCGAGCGGAGGTTTTGGTGGCAAATGCCCTGGGATGAACGCCCGAACCGTTTCGCCGGAAGTGCTGGACACATCATACCGTCCCGTGGCACCGCGCTTCATCGAACGTCGCCTCCCCAAGTGTGAATAAGCAATTCTCTTATTAACACTTGGGCTATTATGTGTTATTAGTGTGCCCAAGTCCAACCAAATTTCCCCTATCGATAGGGGCAACCGGGAACGGACGGGTATTCCGGCCTGGGTATCGGAGGCAACCGGGAACGCAACCGATCAACAATCCCTTCCTAACGGCTCTCCGGAGGAACCCAAAAGTCATTGTCGGCGGCATATTCGTCCTGATCGTCGGGCAAAGGTCCCGGAATCCGTTTCAGCTTGGTTTGTTGTTCGCAAAAAAAGGATCTCATTAATCCAGGGATCATTGATACGCGATCCGCACCTTGCCACAGGAATTCGGCGCGCCAGTGGTGGATTAACAACATTTGTCCGTCAATGACGCTTTCGGCTCGTTGACTTCGTTATCATCGTTTGTCCGGCGCGGACGATTTCGGCTCGTTATATTTTGTTGGTTTCTCGGGCATATTGGGCGATTGAAACATCAAAATGCCAAAATCCAACGGGCTTGGAACCAAGGGCACACTTCTTCCCGAACCGCTCCATGAAAGATCATTTTCGGAGGTATTGCCAAGCCCGCCAGCTTTCTTCCCGGTGTAATGACTTATCCCCAAGGCCCAGGCTTTTCCATGGGAAATGCGTTCCGAGGAAATAAGCGATAGCGGAATGGCCAACTCCACCTCCCACCAATCTCCCGACCGACGGGAGGCCACAAACCACCTCGGATCCCAGCTGGGATCTTCCCAACACGAGTCATCAATCCAGCCTCGAGGGTCCACCCGAAACCGATAGGTACTGGAATAATCCCTGTCGATATCAATGACCACCGCCAAATGTTCCTTTTGAGATAAATCGGTGTCATGTCCTCGATACGAAAGGGCGACTTCCTTTTTTTCGGTCGCAATTTCCGATTCGGGGAGTGGAGACTTGACCCGAATCCCCATGTACAAAAAGTGGTCATCATGCGCGAAAAGAGCAACAGGCTCCTCGAATCGCCGTTGCCATGCGACCTCTTTAGAAATGACTCCCCCGGCAGGTTTTCCTTTTGCCTTCATCGGATGCTGAGCGGGAATCTGCGTCCAAAAGGGCTCGTCGAGATTGCCATCTAGCCACGGCTTTCCCTCTACTTTTCGGCAGGCCCACGAGGGCATGGGGGAATTGCCCTTGCGGCTAGAAAGCCAAAGTTCCATGGCCCCCGCCCGCCGCCAGGCGTTGGTATCGGCGTCTACCGGACCGGCCAAATCTTTACTTAACGCTTCGCAATATTCTTGTGTTAACTTATGCTCCCCCAATTTCCGGGAAGCACTCAACCAGGCAAATCGAATTCTGGGATTCTCAAATACCATCGAACCAAAAGCGGTCATTTTTCCCCCGGCATCGACGGAATCTTGGTACCATTTCTTTGCTTCCATAACATTGTCTACAAATGAGGTCTGTGTAGTTATTTTTTCAAGCGTCTGGGGCGTTTTGGGTATCGGCATCACAAAGGTATTTGCTGCCGGGGTTTCATAGATGGCCCGGGCCACCGCCAATCGGGGGTCCCCGCCCATCCCGGTTCGCGGTTGGACCCTCGGACCACTAAGGCTTGCCAACCCTCCTTCCCCTTCGGATTTACCTCCCGATGTTGTCTCAAACTGTAGGACTCCTTCACGAAAAACTTGGCGCAACTCGTGCCGCCGCCTTGCCTCGCCGCTGGAATTGTGAACGATCACCCAGGTGGCCGCTTCGATCACGCCAGGATGGGCCGGAAATCGATCCAGAAACCGAGTGTATAGCTCACGGGCAAGATTCCAATTGCCTTTATCCTTTGCCACCCGAGCCAACGCCAAATGCACCCGGGCACTGGCATCTTCCTCAACCCCTTTCAGGAGGCCCTCTAGGTTGGACCCGAGCTTGTCCGGTTCTAAAAGACTATACTCCGAGGCACCCATCATTTGCATAACTTGGTTCTTTCGACGAATTGCCCTCAATTGGTTTGGATCCAGTTCTCTTTCCCATTCAAGCGGTCTGGCAATCATCCGAAGTTTGACCGGATCGGTGATCGCATTCCATGCCCCTCGACCCACCAACCCGCTTTTAGGCGTTTCACTCGGAAAACTCCCATCTTGCTTCAACCAAAGTTCCCCCCCTCGGGCCAATCTCCCCGCCTCGGAGGGGAAAATTCCTACGGTAAAGTCCCTTAGACTTTCTCCCAATCGGGATCGAATTTCCATCAGATCGACCCGTACAGGACCCACCGACCCTGTCATATGAAGCACTTCGAACACCTTCCAAGGTGCTAATTTGAACTCACTGATCTGCTCAGGATACCGAGCAGGATCATTGGCTTGGGTAATGGCCTTGCCAAGTGCTTCCTGAAGGAGCACGGACAGTCCGTGATGCCTCGGATCGGTTCCCGCCAACTCCACGATCACCGATTCTGGCCGAGATGCCCTAAGGGCAAGCACAAGACTCCGCGTTAACTTTTCAACCGCCTCGCCACCCAAGCGTTCCTCGATATCCTTTGACCAGTCCCTTTGGGAATAGCCCGGTTCGTTTTGATGACCCGACCACGATAGCCCGGCTGAAAATCCGGTGGCACCCACATTTCGCAGGTGGGCAAACGCATCGTTTCCCGCTTGAAATTCCGATTCCCCGGGCAACGATTGACTAGCGACCCACCCCTCCGCATGAACCCCATCCACCCAACCCACCTGGGCAATCATGGCTCGATTCAAATGCTGGCGGGTTGGACCAACCACCAATACCCCTGCCCTTGTTCCCCCACTTCGCAAGGCCTTCCAAGTCTGCCCCCCATCCATGGTTCCAAGAATGGTACCCCGATCCCCTACGGCATAACCCTGTTTTTCATTTACAAAAAAAAGGCCCCTAAGCGGAGCGTTTTGATGGGTTGAAACCTTTTGCCAATTCTTCCCGCCATCCTCGCTTTTCGCCACAAACGACCCGGGTCGTCCCACCAGCCAAACACTCTTGCCTCGGGAATGGCCGGCCAAAAAATCCACCTGAACAGCGGCCTCATTCGAAAAGATTCCGGTAATCGACTCCCAACCTTTTTCGGTTTGGCGAAGTGCCAATCCCTGTTCCCCTAAAGCGATCGCGCTTCCTCCACCATTCTTCGACGAAACGGCATTGGGATCCTGCTTTCCACCGGAAGGATTACCAGCAAGGATGGCTCGAATCGTTCTTCGGGAATTGGGATCCACGGTCTGAACCACAAAGTCCTGATCTGAACAATGGCCAATCACACCAAGCGGCCCGCCGACAAGGAGTCCTTTTTGAAGGCCATTTTGGGCGGCGGTGATAAACCCTTTAACATTGCCACTTGGTCCCGGCTTCCAAGTCAGCCCACCATCTTTGGTTTCCAACATTCCCCCGGGAAACCGATAGTTGGCTTTGCCAAGAAGCCAACCGCGATTCCCGGCAAATTGAACGGAAAAAAGAGCCGGCACCTCGCCCGCTAGGATTCGTTTCCAAGAAATCCCACCATCTTTGCTGAACAGGACAACCCCCGAAGCATCCTCGGGGAGGCGATCATCATGCCCTACCACCCATCCTTCATAGGGGCTGGTAAAAACCACAGCTTCCAAGGTCGCCCGGGTTGCCGTCGGTTGCCTCTCCCATGTTTTTCCGGCGTCAATCGTATGAAGAATGACCCCTTCTTCTCCCACTGACCAACCTTCCGCCCCATCCACAAAACAGACAGCCCGAAGCGATGCGTCCCCAACACATATTGGCGGAGCATCCAACCCAATTACCAAACAATAAATTAGCGCTTGAATCAAGGCACACCTCCAAAACCATTTCCGCAACCTTTCTCTATGTCATAAACCCCTTTCCAGAGCAAGGTTAAAGGGCCATAAACCAGAGGCCTCAGACTACACTTTTAGGCGACACCATGGGACTGGGAACCGGTAAACAACATAGCGTTTGAAATCAAAAAAGAACTCGAAAAGGCGCGGACTGCCCTAATCACCCTAATCGCCCTCTTCCTCATCAGACCGAGGGGCATTACGATCCCCTGCCTGAATCCGTTTCACTTGGCGTTTGTAATACGGTTTTTGAGGGTTCAATTCGACCGCTTTTTTGATGGAAACCGTTGCTGCGGCAGACTTTCCCGCTTGAAATTGGGCCTCGGCAAGAGTGTCCCAATAGCCCGCCTTTTCCGCCTCCAATTGAGTGGCCTTGGTGGCATGGACGACTGCTTCGTCGAGGTCTTTTTGGCAACAGGCCATCAGCCATCCCGCACTATTTCTTAACCAAGCACTTTCGGGGTACGATTTGATGAGTGCCCGGTGGCGATCTCGACTCTTGATGTACAAGGGCTCCTCCAGCGCCTTAATGGCGGCAGAGGTTGCCTTTTCATGAATCGCTATGGGGAGGTCCACATCATAGGGAAGGTATTGGCTGATAAGGGCCACTTCGCGCTTGGCCATTTCAAAATTGTTTTTGGCCAAAGCTGCATTCAACCTGTGGCGGTGATAGGCGACGGGAGAAGCAAGGTAGGCTCCCACGGAAACGAAATAGACGGCAGGGTCGGCTGCCCGCAGCAGGGATTGAAGCTGTGCGGCCGCCGCTTGATCAAATTGGTTTCGTTGAGAGTGCAACTTGGCGAGGTGGCGAAAGATTCGGCCACTTTCAAAGGACCCCGGTAATGTTGCCTGGAGTAGCACCGAGGTCCAATGCAGCGATTGGCTTGGGTTTTCCCCCACTTCCATTTCGGCCATGTGTTCCAACAGACTTCGAGAATCCCCGGCCCCCACCAACATTGCCGCCTCAACACATCGCTTGGATTCAACCGCTTTCCCGGCAAGGAAATGGGCGCGAGCCAAAAGGAGCCAACCCCGTGGGCTTCCCGGGTTAGCCTCCAAAAAGGGGGGAAGGAAAGCTAGGGCCTTATCAACCTGGGCTGATTCCAAAAGACCAGCGGAATAATCCAACGCCAATTCCGGGTTGAGATGGGGTGGGGCAAGCAATTCCAACTGGGTGGTGTTCTGTTTATAATGACCGGCAAGCCGTGCCAGTTGTTGAATCACTTTTGCCATCCGGATAGGGGGCTGTCCCGGTTGGGGGATCCGGGTAAACGCCTCCCTCAATTGGGCGATTTTCGCTGTGGCCTCCTCCGGTTTGGCTTTTCCAAGCAATAAGGCGAGCCAGGCCTTTTGATTCTCTTTCCCTTTGGTATCGGCAATGAGCAGCGCGGATAGGCGGCAAAGTTCGCCCATTTTTTCAAATTCGTTAGCTGTTGCTTTGGCGACGATTTTCGCCCGTAAATCCTCTACTTTTAATGGCTCTAACCAAACGAGGGCGCTCTCCAAAGCAAAATCGGTTAACCCCTGCGACAAGGCTGCATCCAAAAAACTTTCAATCAGAGGCATCGACTCGGTGGGGGCAATCTTTTCTCGCAAAGAGGAAAGTGTTTCGATGGCTTGCTTTTTTTGTCCCAATAATGCCTGAATTTTGCCGGCTTGAATCAATAGGTCGAGGGGCGGTTTTTCTCCCTCTTTCCCTTTCGCCAACTGAAAGGCTTCTTCCAGTTCCATTCGGGCTGTTAGAACCTGAAAATAGCTTTGACCGGGCGGAAATTCCTTGAGCTTTTGAATGGCTTTTTCGGGTCGATCACAGAGGAATAATATTTTGAAATTGCCGGGGAGTTTTTCCGGCCCATTTGTCGCCGTGGAGTCCTTGTGATTGGCGTATTTCTCATACCATTTTTCCCATTCCATGGCATTTCCCTGCAAATGTTCGAACATACAAGCCATGGCAAGAAACTCGGAATCGCCTTCTTCTAATGGGCTGTTTTTTAGGACTCTAAACGCATTCGACCAAAGGCCCGATTCCACCAAAAATCCCATCTTCAAGGCGTCCCGGTTTTTTATCAATTCGGCCTTTTTGCCCGCTTCGGCAAAATTCCCTTGGGTGCGAAGGCCAAACGCGGCCACCAACGGTTTTTCACTGGTAGGAGCGAAAAGGGGTGCTTGCTTGGAAAGGGAATCCCACACAAGGAGGTATTTGTAAACCTCTTCGGGCAGAATCTCTTCATGAGTACCGGCGAAGGCTTCTAGAAAACGGCGGACCTCCGCTTTGGATTCTCGGATCCAAAGCGTTCCCAAAAGAGTAGGTAACTCCTTGGCCATGGATTCCAAAAGTTGCCTGGACTCATCATTGTTTCGAGAGAGCCTTACTAGGCGTTCCAAACTCTTGAGGCCTAGATCTCCGCCATTGGCCAGTTTTTTGATTTCAGTTCTTCTGCCATCCTCGGTGGATTGCCGCCGTAGTTCCATCATCGAGGTTCGAAGAGCGGGTGGAGTATCGTGAAGGATGCCAAAACGAAAACTTTCCAAAATCTCGTTGGCGCGGTGGCGAACTTCAGGATCCGGATGAAACTTGGCTTTTTCCAGGTGGGAAATGGCCTTCTCGCCAAGTTTTCCCAAAGAAAGGGTGGCTGCTTCCCGGACAGAAAAATCGGGGGCCCCTAACTTTTCAATTAAGGATTCCGGGGCATCTTGAAAGGTTTGAACCCAAGGAACAAAAGGGCCCATAACCAAGACAAAAGCAATTAATGTGAAAAAATGTTTTTTGGGGGCTGTTGGATATTTCATGCAAAACCCCCGGAGGTCATTCTGGGTGGAAATGGCTGGGCAATTGATGCCCTACCCTCCATGATAACGATATCCCTATCACCTTTGCCAAAGGAACCTCATTATGCGTTCGTTTTTCACAATTTTGTTGGTACTTGGGGGAACGGGTTTTATTGGGACAGGGAGACTGCCCCAGATTCAGGGCCAAGCCCCGGTTTCCGTTATCCATGCAGGTTTTGCCCAAATGGACATCACCCCGGATACCGCGGCGGCCAAAGTGTATATCGCCGGCTTCGGAAGCAATCGGGTTGCGACCGGTGTTCACGACCCCCTTTTTGCCAGAGCAATTGTTTTGGAACAACCGGGGGGCAAAAAAATCGGCATTGTTTCCGTGGATCTCGTCGGGTTTTTTCATGACTTCACCCTTGAAACCCGCAAATTGGTGCCCGAATTGGATTATCTGGTGATCTGTTCCACCCACAACCACAACGGCCCGGATACGCTAGGATTATGGGGCCCCGGGTTTGGCCGTTCGGGAGTGGATAAAGCCTATGTAAGGTCGATTCAAAAGCGGATTCCCAATCTCATCAAGGAAGCCATGGGCAACAAGGTTCCTTGCAAACTGGTGGCGGCCAAAGCCTCCGCCCCGGAATTGCTTCGGGACGGCAGGCTGCCCGATATCAAACACGATGATTTGGTCGTCCTCCGGTTTGATGATGCCAAGTCAGGTAAACCGCACGGATTCCTCCTCCAATGGAACAATCATCCCGAAACGGTAGATTCCGATGGCACATTGATCACCGCAGATTTTCCGACCCCAGCCTTGGAAACCATCTCAAAAAGCCTTGGATGCAAAGGGATCTATCTCACGGGTACGGTAGGGGGGTTGATGACCACGATTGGGGTCAAAGTGAAGGACAAATCCGGCAAGGAATTGCCCCTTAAAACCTTTGAAACCATGAATCGCTTGGGGGAACTCTTGGGTGAAAAAGCCTTGGTCGCCCTGAAAGAGGCCCAAAATGTCCCGTTTTCCCAATTGGAGTACAAGTCAAAAATCGTCCACTTTCCCGTGGAAAACCGGGGCTACCAAGCTTTTTTCAAACTGGGCGTTTTCAATCGCAAGGCTTTCGTGGAAACCACCAAAGGGCAGTTTGAGTCAATTCAACCTTCCGATGCTGGCGATCGAAAGTTTTGGATGCAATCCGAGGTGGGCTGGATTGGTTTGGGGGATGCCGAATTTTTCCTTGTTCCTGGGGAAATCTATCCCGAACTTGTGCTAGGAAAATTTCAAGATCCGGTCGAACCCGGGGCGGACTTCCCCGATGCCCCACTTGAGAAATCGCTGTTTTCGATGAGTAAAGCAAAATGGAAAATGACCGTTGGTTTGGCCAATGACGAGGTGGGGTACATTATTCCCAAGAGACAATGGGATGAAAAGGCTCCGTTTTGCTACGGTCGGGAAAAAAGTCAATACGGTGAAATCAACAGTTTGGGAAATGAAACGGCCCCGCGTTTAAGCGAGGCCTTTCAGGAGCTTTTCGCCAAATAAACCGCTATCAATCAATGGTTGGTGACAGCTTGGTTGGGCTTGCCGGAATGGGCTGGGCGTGGGGAACTGTGCGAGAAGGGTTGGGCGCACCGGTGTTGGGGGCTATCGGGCTAATGGCACCACCTGTCCCAGGGGCACAGGGCAAAGCGAACCCGGGCAAAATTGTCCCGGTGTTACACGAGGGGGACCCCATCAGGCTTGGCCCTTCCATGTACATAGAAGCATATCCCGGATCCTGTTGCGGAACGCAGGCCGTGTTTGGCTTGGGTTCTTCGTGATCCTTTTTGCCAAAAAGGCGGGCGAAAAACCCGGGGTTGTGATTCCCCGAATGAAGGGTTTGTCGATTGCCTTGGCATCCCGTGGCTAGGGGAAGTCCCACTAACAGAAACGATGCCAGTATTCGCCGTGTAGTCATAGCCTTTTTCTCCTATAGCTTGATGCCATTGCTCCCTATTTTTCACCTCCCATGATCGCTTCCCTGAGAAAATAAATCAAAAGCAAATGGGCAAAAAAAAAGACCGGGAGGACTTTCCCTCCCGATCTATTG
Organism: Gemmataceae bacterium; assembly: GCA_009691815.1. Lineage (GTDB taxonomy): Bacteria > Planctomycetota > Planctomycetia > Gemmatales > Gemmataceae > SYLG01. Next base: position 10,149 of record SIAL01000033.1, read on the forward strand.
GCATTAAAGGAATTCCAGGTGTTACCGGTTAATCTTCCATAGTTTCACTTTTGGCCCCGGGAATTCCGGCGATTTTAATTTGACTTTTCAAATACTTAAGGGCCGCTTCGAGTTGTTTGTCCTCAAACTTCGGTTTTTCCTTGGCGCTGGCTGGTTTTACCTTGGGTTGAATGATTTCCGTATCCCGCAAATGTTCCTGAAGGTCTTCCCGTTCCTTGCGGGTTAAGGCCAAGGCCTCGTTAGGAACCACGCCCCAGTCCTCCTCCTCTTTTCCCTTGGTGCTCGATTTGTTCAAATTCTTGCCATTGGGTCGCCAAAAAGTGGCGGTGGTCAACTTGATCTCGCCTTCCCCAAACGGTTGAATGTTTTGAACCGAGCCCTTGCCATAACTGCGTTCACCAAAGACATACGCCCTACCATGGTCCTGGAGAGCCGCCGCGACAATCTCAGAGCCCGAGGCGCTGCCACCATTCACCAAGATGGCAATTGGGAAATCCGTCACACTGTTGGGTGTGCGCCCGGTGATTACGGTAGAGTCCTTGAGGCGTGGCCTAATGGTTACGATCAGGCCATCGTCGATAAAGTAATCCGAAATGGCAACGGCGGCATCCAACAGGCCCCCTGGGTTAAACCGCATATCGAAGACCAGGCCATTTAGCCTTTTCTTTCGGAGTTCCTCAACCGATTTGATCAGGTCCCGCGCGGAGAACCTGGCGAAATTGGACAGGCGCAGGTAAGCGATTTTTGTTTTGGGGTCGATGAAAAAATCCCAGTCGTCATTGGCATCGCGTTTAAAGCCAAAAACGCTTTCCACTTCGACTTGTCCGCGTAAGAGAGAGATCTCACGAGGCTTGGCCTCTCCTTCTCGCTGAATAAAGATGGTTACCTTGGTGCCCTTTTTGCCCAAGATCTTTTTGACCGCATCTTGAGTACTCATGCCAATCGTTGAGATTTCTTCGGGGGTCTCCAGAACATTGCCTTCGTTGTCCACAGGGCGAACGATTTTGGTAATCAGGTCGCCGGCCTGGACGCCCGCCTTATAAGCTGGGCTCCCTTTTATGGGGGTCACAACAAGGAGCATATCGGTGGCACTATCCTTGCGGATTTGAACACCAATGCCAGTAAAGTTCCCCTGAACTTCTTTGTCAAAAGCGGCCTTGGTTTCGGCATCGATATAGTTGGTGTAGGGGTCTAGGTTGGACATCATCCTTTGCAAGGTGATGTCAATATCCTTGTGTTTCTCCAAATCTTCCCTTTTCCCCAAGGCTACTCTGGCTTCCACCAAAAGCTGGATAAGTTTTTCTTCATTCGCCGCACTCAGATCTTTGAGTTTTTCTTCGATCTTGGCGGGCACCGTCTCCTCGATTCGTTTGTACAAACCATTAATGGCCCACTTTACCATGTCGGGTTGTTTGATCGCCTTTACATAATTGTCCCGAATGATTCGGGTGGCTTTGATCACTTGCTGCGCAAAATCACCCGCGTCGGCTTCGGTGAGTTTTGTGCTTTCGATGATCTCACTTCGTGTGTTCTCAAAACCGGCCAAGTCCACTTTGCCGTCGATCAACGCCTGATAATCTTTGCGGAGGCTTCGTTGTGCTTCGAGTTTTGGCATCCGCGCCAACAGGCGATTGCCCTCGGTTTTGAACTTATCAACTGCTTGGTTACTGGCGACTAGTTTTGCAAAAGCCTCAATTCGGGCGTTGGATTTGGCCATTCCGGGTGGATTGTTGGTTAGGACATAATGGCTAGCCAATCCTCCCAAAACAATTGGCATCTGTTCCTTTTCGATCTTTGTTTTGCCATCTTTACGACAGATCTCGGGTAGGGTTTTGACAAGGTATTCGCTTAACTCATCGACGGTTACCAGTCCGTCAGGCTCGTAGCCATCCTTGTCCGCATTGCCATCGAGGCCATCGGCAATCACCTTGCCGAACACACCATGGCCTTCAAGGTCAAAAGACGGGCTAAGGCCAATGTTTGCCAAATAAACCACATGGCCATTGGCGGGTCCATGTTCATCGGTTCCATCATCCCCCAAAAATTCCTTGTAGGGATTTTGACCAAGGGTCGCTTCCGCGACACCACGGCCCATGGCGGTAAATCCATTGAAGTTCACATCAACAAATGAGACAAATCGATCCGACTTGCAGGTTTTAAGAATGTCCCCAATATCCGCGGAAGAAATCGCTCCTTCATTTCGACCCGCAAAGGTAGTGTCGGTGGCAAAATAGCCCCGACGATCTCCGGTGTCACCCAAGGGACCACCCGAGCCAATCATCACCAAATAGACCCTATCTGTTGGACCAGCTGCCTTGGCAAGCCAATTCAGCTCTTTCAGGATGTTCGCCTTGCTCGCTTCGATTGCTCCCGGAAACTTGTTGGCATTGCTCAACACAACCCGCAAATCCTCCTTGGCAACACCAAGGTGGCCGGGATCGGAAAGGACTTTGGCAATGGCAAGGACATCCTTTTCGGCATTGGGGCGAGCCTTAATTTGGCCATCTTTATAGGCACCCACGCCGATTAGAAGGCCATACGCTTTGCCCTTGGCCGCATTTTCCTGCGCCTGAAGGGATCCGGCCATTGCCAAGATTCCCACCATCAAAAAGCCAAACATACGATTCATTTGCAAAGTCCTTTGCTGAAGGGAGCAATGGGTGCCAAGCACCCCAATTTTCTTGGCGAAAATGTATTCCTAACCCATTGTTATCCTGAAGGTGCCATTGAGGCAACGGAAGATCAGGGGAAGTTTACCGACCCCTCTGGCCCCAGCTTGCGCAGACTTCCCAAAGCAGCAATAATAGGGCGACCACCTGCCCTTGGGGTTGGTCTTTGGTTTTTTTCTAATTAACTTGGGGCCAATTGAGCTATCTCCAAAAGGATATCCGCACCCTTCTCCAAGGTCGCTTGGTTGGCCGCATAACTTACCCGAAAATGGGTGTCTTTTTCGCCAAAAACATTTCCAGGTATGACGAGAAGCTCTCGACGAATGGCCTCGGCCACAAAAGTCGTACCCGTCCAACCCATGGGAACAGGAAGAAAAAGGTAAAAGGCCCCCTCGGGTTTTTTATGCGGGAAAGCGACCTGGAGGCGATCGGACAGGTAATCCCTTTTGGCCTGATAATTGCAAATCAGTGGGCTTATATCACATTCCAAAGCGACTGGAATCGCATGTTGGGCGGGCGTTGGCGTGCATACATAAATGAACTGTTGCAGCTTGATCATCTGTTGGATCACATCCTTAGGCCCATGGGCAAACCCCACTCGCCAACCCGTGAACCCATAACTTTTCCCAAGGCCCGAAACCACCAATGTGTCCGGGTTATAGCGAACCGGAGAAACAAACTCCGTTTCATAGGTGAATGAGGAATAGATTTCATCACTGATGAGGAGTATTCCCCCTTCGTGGGCCATTTTGGCAAGCGATTCCACCTGCTCCTTGGGATAGACCCGACCGGAAGGGTTTCCGGAATTGTTAAGTAAAATGGCCTTTGTTTTCGAGGTGATTGCTTTCCTAATCCGGTCATTGGGAAGGTCGAATTCAGGATAGGTGTCCACGACCACCGGGGTCCCGCCCGGCAGTCGAATCATATTGGGGTATAGGGCAAACCAAGGTTCGAAAATAATCACCTCGTCGCCGGGGTTGATTGTGGCCAAAAGGGCTAGGACCAAACCGCCGCTGGTTCCCGAGGTAAGGATGAGTTCCCGATCATTCAAATGTTGAATGCCTTCTCGTATCTTTAGCGCGTCCCTTGCGGCATCAATGCCTTGCGTGACTGTGTAACCGTTGAAGTGGTTTTGGATGGCATCCACGGCCTTTTGGCGAATCTTTTCAGGAACCTGAAAGTCAGGCTGACCGATACTGAGGTTAATCGGATTCTTAAGGTTTTTGGCTAGGTCAAAGACTTTTCGGATGCCGCTGGGATCTAAGTACGAAAGGCGGTCGGCATTCCAATTCGGAGGATTCATTAGGGAGCCCTTTGGGGTTCAGGAGAATTTACATGGGATGAGTTGGCTAACCAACGACTGAGGAGGGCCGTCTGTCGGAGTTGAGAGGTTTTTGGGGCGGCAAGGATTTGGTCCTTGGCTATTTGACTTAAACGATCAGGAGATTTATCAACACCACAGGATTGAATCCATTCGCCAAGGACCGCCCGCTGGGAGGTGGCAATATCTGCCCCAAGTCGGGTGAAAACTCCCAGATTACTATCCAGCGTTTGCAGGTAAAGGTGTTTGGAAAGCTTCATGCCATAGCGCTCCATTTTGCCCCGGTAAGCGCTGTAGGAACGCCAACTCCAGCCCCCCAGAGCCATGGCTACGGTCCACTTAAAAAGAGCGTAAACACCGACCGCAAAAAAAGCGTGGGTCATAAGATGGGGTAAAATCTGGTAAAAGAGCAAACCCAACCCGGCAAAAACCGGGTAGTAAATGAGGGCCCGGTCCAAAAGGGTGATTTTGACTTTCCCGCCGGGCAGAATCATTTCCAGATCTTTCACGGGCACATCCCGAAAAAGTCTGAGGAAAACGCTATCGGTATCGAGGTCCTTATCAAAAAACTTGGCTGGATCAGGCTTAAGCATAAGAATGATGCGGGTGTAAACTTCAAAATCATATTCCTGTTTACGCCAAAATCCCCACCAGGGCCGATGCTCCCTAGAAATGTGCTCCTTGCCTCTCCCTAGGACAAGCATCGCTTGATAACAGGACGGGTCTACAAAAAGGTTGACACCATGCGGGGTGGAGGATTGTGAAGCTTCCTGAATTTCTTTCCAGCCAATCTCTTCGAACCCGGCACTTTCAAAAAAGGG
>SIAL01000034.1 GCA_009691815.1 Gemmataceae bacterium
TTGTCGGAATCGTGATTTTCGGACGCAAGCTCCCTGATGTGGGCCGCTATTTGGGCAAGTCGATCGTGGAATTCAAAAAAGGGATCAAGGGCATCGAAGACGATGTGGATGTAGGTAGCTTGTCCCGTTCCGAACCAAGCGCCTCGGAATCCCCCAAACCGCCTCAAAGGGTGGCCGCCTCGGCCCCCAAATTTGAAGATACCCCCCAAGCCTGATTCGAAAAAACTCCGGATTTTTTCCGGCACCCGATCAGGGCGCTTAACTCAGCGGTAGAGTGCCATCCTCACACGGTGGAAGTCACAGGTTCGAATCCTGTAGCGCCCAATTTGTTGTTGTTTTCCAAAACCCCTTCCCCGGGGCATCTCCTCCCTGGTCTCCTTGCCAGCCCAACCCTTTTGCTATTGATTCAACCATTCGTTTTGAACTAATAGGCTATTGTTGCCAAGTGGGGGCGCTTTGGCATCAATCAGATGGATCTATTTCCTTGGGGGAGGGAATTTTGGTGAATAATTGGATACTCAAGCGAACCATTCCGGCTTGGGCAATTGTTTTTTCGGCGTTTTTTGGAGCCAATTCCCTATTTGGATCCCCATTCCAAGGGCCAGACGAAGCCACCCCGGCTCAAACCGTACCTCCTGTGGTTGTTCCAGACACTCCTCGCTCAAACAACACCCGGCCCTTGGTGCCGCCACTTGGCCCACAACCCAATGAATATGGCGAACCGAATCCGGGTCCGGGTCTTTTCGACCGATTCCGCGAAGGCTCCGGAATGGTGCCACCCGAAGGGCCCCAACCCAATCAATATGGCGAGCCTATGGTTCTGCCGCCACTTGCCGGTGGCGCGAAAAAATATCCGCTGGTCCAAATAGGCGGTGTCTTTTCCGCCAACTCGGTCTGGTACACTCAAGATGAACAAAATATCAAATCGGCTGGGGATGAACCCACCGGAACTGGTTTCAAGCGCGTCCGCCTCACCGCTTTCGGCTCCGTTTCCGAAAACATCGACTATCGTATGCAAGTTGATTTCGCGGGCTTTGGCAGGCCCTCCATCACCGATTTGTACATGGATGTCAAAGAGGTTCCATTGCTGGGTCGGGTCCGTATCGGCCATTTCAAACAACCCTTCAGCCTCGAAGAAATGACCAGCTTTCGTTTTAACCCCTTCATTGATCGGTCCAGCCAGTTCCTGTTCAACCCCGTTCGCCGAACCGGCGTCGGTTTCTATGACTGGGACGAAGAGGAGAAATGGACTTGGTTTTTCAGCGCCTTTCGTGGCGCCAACGACTTTTACGGGGACGATTTGACCGACACGGGTGGCGTCGGCGGGGCAGGTCGCATTACCCACTGTTTCCTCTACGAAATGGATGGCGCGGAAGTTCTCCACGCAGGCGCCTCGTATGCGATTGTGGCCCCCTCCAACAACATCCTAAACATCGGCAGATTTGGAGGTAACGCTCCCGAATTAGGTCTGATCCAGGGACAATATGGCACCGCCTCCTTTCAGCAAAATCAAAACATGATCTGGGCTTTTAATATGCCCGCGGACTATTTTCAATATTTCCACCTTGAAGCTGCCATGGTCAAGGGCCCGCTTTCCCTTCAGGCCGAAGGGGATCTGGTTCAGGTCACCATGAGCAATAATGCAAAAAACTTTAATGACAAAAACCTCAAAAGTCTGGGCACCTCGCCCATTGCGGGCGGTTTTTATGTCTTTGCCACCTATTTCCTCACCGGCGAACACAGAGTCTACGACCGAAATCTTGCGGTGTTTGATCGTATCAGGCCAAAAACCAATTCGGCGAAAGGCAACCCGTTCGGAGGTGCTTGGGAGGCGGCCGTCCGTTTTAACTATATGACCCTTAACTCGCAGCAAATCTCCGGTGGAAAAATCATGACCCCTACCTTTGCACTCAACTGGTACTTAAACCCCTACACCAAGTTTTCCTTCAACTACATTCCCGTTTGGCTGGAGGCCCCCAATGGATTGCAACTCACCAACGATCGTAATTCCAAGCAACCGATGTACAACAGCCGAGCCGATGCGTATGGCCTCCAAGCCCAAATCGATTTCTAGGGGATAATACCCTTGGAAACCAAAGGGCCAACCTAGCCCATTTTCAAAGCCTCCTCGACGGCATGGCGGACCGCCCGCCCGGAAATCGTCTCCTTGGCGATTAACTCGTTCATGATCACCAATACGGCCGGCCAGCGCCCCGGTTGATCCAAAAGATGCAACGCTTTGTTTAGCGTTCGTCGGACCAAACGCTCCGCCCGTTCTTGGGTTCCTGATCGGACCATGGCCAATTCCATGGCTCGCATCAGGTCGGATTGGGCCCCTCGGACATCGGCTTTTCCCAAATGCCGAATCTCCGCCGCCACCCCTGCCAACGATATTTGCATCTCCCGATCGACAAAATCGTCGGTGGGCTTGCCTTTCCCCTTTTGAAACTTGCACAAACCGGCAAAACGCCCCCTGGCCCGGATAGAAACATCATGGACGGGCCTCCCCAATACAAAAGCAACCACGGCATGGCCGGCTTCATGAACTGCCGTTCGTTTGGGATCGGAGGCGATTTTTACGGCTGGGGAACCCGCTTTTAGGGTGGTTTCACCTGTGCTTTGGGGGGTGGAGCCGGATACTGGGGCGGGGTCCGATGGGTTTTTTGCAGCTGGGGAACCCGATTCTGGGGCGGGGTCCGATGGGTTTTGGGTGGTGGAACAGGATACTTGGGCGGGATTGTTCTCTGACATGGCGACCACGCTTGACCTCAAACGCCCAATAAACTAAACTAACATTGTCCTAGGGGAAACCCGGGGATAGTTACCCGGTAGTGTAACGGTAGCACAAGAGTTTTTGGCGCTCTTTGTGAAGGTTCGAATCCTTCCCGGGTAGTTTTTGGCAATCTCGACGAATTTTCAGCAAAATTCGCCAAGGGGATACCCTTTCGCCCCCCCAACCATCCTTATCTAATCCCCCACCCGGTTTGCCTGACTTACCCAGCCATTGGACTTGCCTTGGCCCGAAGTGCCTCGTAAAGCCCGGCGTGATTGAGAAGAATGTCGAGTATTCCTTGCTGAACCTCATCCGAGTTCAAGGCTTGGGTGCTCATCAGATTGTGCGCGTCCAACGCCCCCATGATGGCATAAAAGCTGTCCTTTGCGGCGAGCGGTTCGCAGATCTCGGTCTCAATATGGATTTCTTTGTGCAGGCTCAGGCGGGGTGCTTTTCTATAAACGGGGCGGGCGTCAATATCGGCATGCCGTGCCAAGGGTGCAAGACAAGTAGATCGGCGTCGCTCGAAACCAATGCCACCGCTTGGCAATCCAGGGCCAGTGCTAAAAACTTGGACTCGAAACGGACTTCATTGTGCTAGCTCACCCGATTCATCGTGCCACTTATACTTTATAGCCCAGCCAGTGTCCTGAATCAGGCATTCATGAACTCCCCAAGTTGCAAGCTCCCTATGTCGCCTATTCTTTTCAATAATGCAGCCTTAGTTAAAGAAAACGGCTTTTCGTACACTAAGGAACGGGTTAAGGTAAAGTTGGAAGGCAAAAACCCAAATGGAGTTGGCACAGGGCGTGTGCTGTTGTATTTCTATCCCTGTTGGGGGAATTTGAAGGGATCGGGCATTACCAAGAACGGCACACGGAGTGTGCCTAACACTTCAAACCACCTCTGACCGACCCACGGTTTTGTATTACGAGCCGGAAATGTCAGTGACGGACAAGAAGGAAACGGTGGGTGTTGTTTATTACCCCAGCCGCAGGCAAAAGCCCCCGATTCCAAGGGGGCCTAGCTCCTTGTCCATGGGGGCAAGGACAACCCCGGCGGGCAATTGGTGGCAATCGACAATGACATGGCGTTCGGAGCGAATTTCAAACCCCGTCTCCAAAGGGATGTGACCTGTAACCAGCCACTTTGAATCACACTTTTCCAAAAAACCGGCAACGGTATCGGCTGCGGTGTCTCGGTCCCAAAAGAGTCCATAAAGCCCTCCTCCGGTGGCAAAATCTTGGCGACTTGGGCTCTGTAAAAGGGAAAGATCAAAGGCGGCAAGGGATGCTGCCTTGGGCAGCGAATGGGTGAGAAGGATCCGGTTGGGCGTTCGAATCGCCAAGGGCGAGGATTCGATAAGGGTTTCATAGGCCGCGAGAATTTCCGGGGCCATGGCACCATAGGCCTTTTGGACTCCCTGTTCAAACGCCCTGTTGAGCAGACGATCGCTCTTCATGATCATGCGGCCATGGATTTGGGCCAGTTCATGATTGCCCGGCAGAAAATGGACATTCCCCGCATATTGACAGATCAACGCGGCAACCAAGTCAAGGGCCTGATGGCTTTTGTCCGAGCCATCCTCGTAGGCAAAAGGACCGTGCAAAACTTCTTGCAAGACTAGGTGGCGCCCTTTTTGGTTGGGCAAATCCGCCAGCAAAAGAATACGCCTGAGGATGTCCAATTGGCCATGGAGGTCGCCCGCAACGAGGATGGAATCCCCCGAGGAAAGGTCCAACAATCGCCCATTGCGACCTCGTAGGGTGTTTTGAATCATTGCCGCCCGACGGATTTGTGGCAGCAGTTTGGCGGGATCAGGCATGGTTAGTCGAAGTGTTCATCAAGAGGTTGCCACGCGGGAATCCCAACGATGTGGACCCGTACCGGTTTTCCGGGCGTATCGGACCAAAGGCGGTGGCGAACCATAGGGGGAATGACCACCACCGAGCCTGGGGTGACCTCTTCGATATTGTCGTCCAAAGAGATTTTTCCGGTTCCTTCAAGGATGGTGTAGACCTCGGTACAATCCCGGTGATAGTGTCGGGTAGAATCCTCAATGAGCGTAATATGCAGGTTGAAACCCAGATCATCGGCCTTTGTAATGACTCGGGTGCTGGCCCCGCATGGACAGGGGACCGGCTCAACCTGATCTTGATGCCGACAAAGCGGGGTGTTTTTCATGGCGGGAGTCGATCCTTGTTGCGGTTAACCTATAGAGCCCTTTGGATCGTGACACTTGGTATCGCCCTGACCGGAACCGGCTGCGCCCGCATTGATTCCACGCCCGCCGCCGAAAGTCCCGATACTACCCTTCTCCAAGACCCGTTCGCCCAATGGCCAAAAGATTCCGCGGATGGGCAACCCCTAACAGGGGCATCTTCCCAAATCTCAGGCAAAGTGACCTGGAAGGGCCCCGTCGGGGAACGAAAACCATGGCTAGCGGCGCAAAGTTCCCTTCCTGAAAAACCCAAACAACCCATCGTTCCACGGAACAATCCCTTTTGGCCCAAAATCGGGAAGAATGGTGAGGTTGAGGGTGTTGTGGTCGCCCTTGTTGGTGGGCCGGTTCCCAAAAACGCCCCGTGGAAACATGGGCCTTTGCGGGTTGTTGTAAAAGACAACGATCTGTTGCTCATGCAGGGGACCAAGCCCGTTGGGGTGGGCCTTGTTTTGCCCGGGGATCCGTTGACTGTGGCGCGAACCTCGGGGGATTATGACAGCATCAAGTTTCGAGGCGCAGCCTTTTTCACCGCCCCCTTGGTGCAAACCCAGCTTGAAACCAAAATCCCTGTGCGTCGATCCGGAGTGATCAAAATCAAAAGTTCCGCGGGGCATTTTTGGATTCAGGGACAAATCATTGCCAGCCCCACCCCCTTCATTGCTCTAACGGATGAGGAAGGGAACTTTTCCTTCGACGGAATTCCCCAAGGCAAATGGTCGATTTTGCTCTATCACCCGGGTTGGTTGGAGCAATCTTTTGAACGGGACGGCGAAACTCTGGAGCCTTATTTGTTGCATTTGGGGCCGGACCTTTTCACACAGCTTCCCCAAGGCTTGAACGCCCCTGGGCATTTTCAGATGGACGCTACCGGGTTTTCCAGCAAGTAGGGTGTTTGGACATTTCCGCCTTCCTTGGTAAACTTTCCGCTCAGGTATCGCACCATTCCTTTGGCGGCGCACCGAATCTATCAGGCGAGAAATATGACGCATCGGATTCCTTTGGGTTGGTCGTTTAATGGGGTTCCGTGTGGCATCCGAGGTGCCTCCCTTGAGCTAGGGCGCCTAGATGTTGCCGTTTGGCTTAGTGACCGACCCGCGGTTGCCGCCGGGGTTTTTACCCAAAATCTGGTTTTTGCCGCCCCGGTTGCCCTTTGCCGAAAACGCCTTCCCCAAGGCCAAGGGACCCCTTTTCGGGCGGTGGTAGCCTCCTCGGGCAATGCCAATGCTTGTACTGGGGAAAGGGGCTTTGCCGACGCCCTTGAAATGACCCATCTTGTCGAAAAAACGCTTGGCTTGGAACCGGGATCCGCCTTGGTGGCAAGCACCGGGGTAATTGGCCGATTTCTCCCCATGGAGGAGGTCCGAAGCGGCATCCAAAAGGCGTGTACCACGCTTGGGCAAGATTCCACCCATCTGGATAATGCTTCCCGGGCCATAATGACCACCGACACCGTGCCCAAGGTAAGTAGTCGCACAGTGCGACTTGCCGATGGGGCAACCGTTGTCCTTTTGGGGATGGCCAAAGGTGCGGCAATGATCGCCCCCGACATGGCTACCATGCTTGGCTTTTTGTTCACCGACGCGCCCCTTTCTGGCACCCAGGCCATTGAAATCCTTTCCACCAATGCCAAGCGAACCTTCAACTGCCTCTCCATTGACGGTCATACCAGCACCAACGATACGGTGCTTTTGTTGGCCAACGGGGCGGCAAGGCCCGTTCAACACCTCGAAGGATCCGATTTGGAGGTTTTTGCCCAGGCGGTTCACGATGTCAGCGCGGAATTGGCGGGCATGATCGCGTCTGATGCCGAGGGGGCGACCAAGCTGGTCTATGTCGAGGTTTTTGGGACCAAGACCGAAGGGGACGCCCGAATAATTGCCCGGGCCATAGCCAACAGCACTTTGGTGAAGACGGCCATTTATGGGGCGGATCCTAACTGGGGTCGGATTGTCTCCGCCGCGGGCTATGCGGGTGTACCTTTTGACGCTTCGAAGTTATCGCTTTGGATGGATGGACACCTTTTGTATGAAGAGAGTTCGCCGGCACCGTTCGATCCCGTGGCGATGTCGGATCATATGCGTACCAACAAAATCATTGTTTTTCGACTACAGTTGGCCGAGGGGGACAAAGGCTGTCGGCTGGCCACTTGTGATCTTACCCCTGAATATGTGCGGTTAAACTCCGACTACACCACTTAAACAAAAAACCCGCCCCGGATATTCTCCGAGGCGGGTGGGCGATTCGACCGATCGAATTCCTTCCGCATTTAGTAGCGGATGATGAAGTCGAGGGGCAGGGTGAAGAGACCGTGTTGACCTTGGTAAGCCCGGGCTTGGGCATAGTCATAACGAAGTTCGGTTCGGAACCAGAAACCTTCCTTGATCTTATAGGTAAGAGCTTGGGTAAAGGTGGAGTAGAGTCCGGCGTACCCGGTGCGAACACCTTTGCAGTCGTCGAAGAATTCGACGCGGGAGGTGGTGCTAAACTTGTCGTTGATGTTGTAGGTCAAGTAGTTGACAAAGCCGTACCAGTTGGCCCATTCGTCATTCAAGACATAGGTGGATCCATCACGGTTGGTTACGGTTCCCTGGAAGTTGTTGGCGAAGGAGTACATCACATCGAGTGTGTAGTTCCAGTCGTCATTGAAGTTATGGCTGTAAAGGATCTCAAATACATCATAACTGGTGAGTACCTTTAGGTTTTGATTGTAAGCTGAAGGCCCAATCATGGTATTGAATGCGATCGAGTCCTTGGCACCTTCGGTTTCGTACTTCAAACCACCTAGGTAGTTGAACTGAGCCGCAGGGCCAAAGAACACATCGGCACCCATGACGGCACCATTGTTCATGGTCCAACGATCGTTCAGCTTAGTGGTAGCCAAAACGCCCGTGTTGGTAAAGGGGTTGCTCATAAATGTAACCGCGCGAGAAACCGTTCGGTTCAAGGTCGGGTCGATCGATTCGTTGAAAATCGTCGTCCAAAACTTACCCAACTTGATCTCGGTGCCACCTTCCCCAATACCGGGAAGCCATGCATTGAGGTAACCTTGGGTCATCGGGTCGATGCCGTAGGTGTTGGGAAAACCGCCATTGGCGGTGTTTTGTCCCGCAGCGAGGTTGTTAGATGTGGTAAACCGGTAGTCCGTACCGGCAAGCGCGGTAAGGTTGAAGCCCCATTGAAATTCCTTCTTTTCATAATCGAGGAGTTTCTCCACGGTCAGCGCGGACTGCTCCATCATGAACTGGTTGCCCATATAGTTCATGGCTTGGGGCAAGTTGTTCTTGCGAACGGTTTGCCCGGTCATGTTGGAGATGGTGTAGTTGGCCTGGGTATAACCGCGGGCACTCAAACCCCGTTCTTGAAAGGCGGATCCTTCAAGCACCTTCATCAAGAGGAGTTTGTCACCCTTCTCTTCCGCCATCTCTTCCCCTTCCATTTTTTCCTTGAAAGGGGAGGTGGTGTTCGGGGGAACATCCTGCCTAACGGAATAAATTGTTCCAAGAGGCGGGACCTCCGGAATGGTTAAAGGAGCCAATCTGGCGGGTGATCCAACAGGTTGAGCGGCTTGCCCAACAACCATCAAACCCGACATAAGCCACGAAGTTATCATGGGGACCTCCTGTCCCAAAATTCCATGCAAAACCAATGTTTAGACCAATCACGATCGGGAGAAATTGTGGTCAATCATTGACCGAGGCATCCATGCCCTGGCTGTCTTTGAAATCGTCACCTTGTCAAATCGAGTCGAAGGAAATGCACAGATTTTCGTTTCGTTACTTGTAGATCTGTCGGCAATTTCGGCACAACCTGTTTCAAACCAAATAAAGCAACCCGCGGAGGGGAAATTCTGCGGGTTGCTTGGATTTTCGTTAAAGTTCGACAACTATTGAGCCAAGGCCACCGTGGTTAAGGCGCCCCGAACCTCGATGTTTTGCACAAATACGGGGCGGCCATTGCCGTTTTCCGCATACACCGCATAGGTGCCTGAAGCCAACCGAATATTGAAGCGACCCGCTTGATTGCTTCGAGTCTCCTCGGAGAAAAGCTCCGAAGAGGTCGGAATGAAGACAACCCGACTGTTGGCGGAATGGACCGAGCCGTTGAGCTGGGTATATTCCCGACCACGCGAGGTCAGTCGACTGAAATCGGTCGGGCGAACGGGTTGGGCCGGTGCCGGAGGAGTAACCACCTGGGGAGCGGCAAGAAGAACCCTTGGGAAATCGGTGGAGGTTACCCGACCAGAAACGGGGGCAATTCCGTTACCCGAAGCCGGTGCGGCTCCGGTGGGGCTTGGGGCAAGTCGTTGTTCATTGACTCCGGGAGGGGACAAAGCGGGGGTCGGAGTGGCACAGGGGGCTTGGGGAATAAAAGCCGGGGCACCCAAAGAGGGGGCCAAAATGGGAGATCCCACGGTGGTTGTGGTGGTGGTTTGGGTACAGGTGGTGACTGGTTCGTAATAAAAGGCTTGGCGATAACCTGTCATGGGTTGGTACCCGACTTTTTCAACATAGGTGGTCACCGGCTTTAAGGCGGTTCGAAGCTGGTAGCTTGTTTCCGGCGTGGCCACCTGCTTTTGGCTACACGAGCAAGGGTCGTAAAAGCAGCTATATCGGTAGGTGGTGACCGGTTCGTAATAGTAGCTGGTTTGGGTGGCGACAACGGGTTCGTAATAGGTTTTGCGTTCGTAGCTTGTGACCGGTTCGTAATACGACCGTTGAACATACTGGGTGTTGCAAGTGTTGCAGGGACTAATCGGGGTGCCCACGGCAGGACCGGCCACTACAGGTGCGTAGTTCGAGGTGGTTGTGGTTGGTTTGTTTCGACGGAAAAGGCAAGTGGTTTGAAACGAGGAGTTCCAAGCGGCCTGAAGGGTAGAAGTTTCAAGCGAAACCAGGGCCAAGAGAGCCAAACCAAAAAGCAAGGTCATGCGAACCATGGGAATACTCCTCCTACACCAAGGCAAAGGGTCCGGCGCTTCCGGGCCTCCTTCCATGGTACGCACCGATCCCTGGCGCAAAACTAAAGAAAATCCACGAATCAACCAAAAAGGCGCGGGATTCCCCTCCCCTTTATCCTCAAATAAGTCAAATCCCAACTCAAGAGAAAGCAAACAAATTGGCGGTTTTATTGCATCGTGCCTCCCGTTAAAGGCGGCACGACCGGTGTAGACAAACCCATCGTGGGCAAAAAAGGGTTTAGGAAAGCGCTTTGAGGGCAGCTAGGGCCTTGTCATAGTCGGGATGAGTGGTCACCTCGGCGACATACTCGGCGTGGACGATGATGCCCTCGGCATTCACCACAAACACCGCCCTGGTGAGCAGCGGCAAGGGGAGCCCTTCGATGAGCACGCCATAGCCTTTGCCAAAACTGTGGTTGTGGCAATCTGAAAGGGTGGTTTGGTGTTTAATGCCCTCGGCGGTGCAGAATCGTTTTTGAGCAAAGGGGATGTCGAGGCTAAAGGTATAGGCGGCAACCTTATCACCCAAGGCGGCGATTTCAGTGTCGAACCGATGGGTTTGTTGGTTGCAAACCCCAGTGTCCAATGACGGCACCACACTAAAAAGGCGTGGTTTGGCAGGGGTTTGGGCCAAAGTAACAGGGTCCAATCCATTCAAGCAGGTAAAATCAGGGGCTTTATCGCCGGCCTTCAGTTCGGGACCGATGAGGTGAATGGGGTTGGCTTTGAAGGTGACCGCGTTTTCTCGCTTCATGACGAAACTCTATGGGTTTAGTAGGGGCCCCGAAAAGAAGCCCACAATTACCTTTTTAGGAAGACTCAGGCCAAGGATTGTGAAGATTCTCTTAAAGGATAGCCCTGTTTGGTAATCACATCGCCCCAAAGTCGGGTAATGTCGGCTTCGAGGGTTTTCTCTAAAGGCTTGTATTGATTGGTCTGGTAGCTTATGTGGCTATCTAGATAATTTTGTAGGGAATTGCGAATCTTTGCAAAATCTCCCAGTTGAAGTTGACTATAAATCTTTTCCAGCTGGACCATTGGTTCCGCCACCAAAGCCTCATATTTGATCTCGACAAAGCGGTCCGGATTTAAATGGGGCCTCGCCTCATCGAGCACTTTGTGCATTCGGACAAAGGTATTGAACACTCTGTCTTCTAGGCCCTCAAACCGGGGAACCTGAACCCCGTGGGTCATTTGCAGAGTCTTCCACAAATTCACGGTCGAGGGAAACACCACATAGGGATCCCGCAAAATGTGAATGAACCGGGCTCGCGGAAAAAGTTTGAGCAGGTGCTTTACACGGAAAGTATGCGGGGGGGATTTGAGAACCAATCGACGAGAATCTTTCCACGAGATCTCTCGCAAAAACCGCAAAAACCCACGGTTCCACCGAGCTCGGGATTTCGGGCTCAATTTGTCCAGCTCGAACGCTTCATCATCGGTTGGCGCGTTGTTGGGAAACGCAATGGAAAGATAAGGCGACGGAAGCCCCAACAGAGCCAAGGCGAATTCGTCCTCTTGCGGGAGGTCCCAGTTGCTGGCCATGTTATCCATGGGCCGTCGGGATGGCACTAGGCAATTGAGTAGTCGCTTGAATATGGGGGCCGAAACGATGGTGTGGTTGGGCGTCATACACTGGAGCGTGGTTGCCGACTTGTGGGCTGGATCGAGTATCAGCAACTCATGCAGCAGGGTTGTTCCCGTCCGCCAATGGCCCAAGATGAAAACCGGATCATGTTCGAGAGGCGTCTTGCCCGGTTTTCCCCTTGTAAGGAAGTTTTTGATGAACCCAAGGAGGGTGTTCATCAGGGTGGTGTGGGTGAGAACAATAGCGATGGGGAGCAGTTTGAGAGAAACGCTAAAGCGATTTTTGAGCAAAAGCCGCCACCATGCGAAGGCGCTGCAACCCTGCCAGATGCGTGGAGTCCATTCCCGGGGGGGATTGATGAGTGTTTTTTTGTCCGCTTTTGCCACGCTTCACCACCATGCCGGGCAAGGTTTTTCCTTGCCGAAACGAATTATCTTTTGCTATTTTAGGAATTGACGCTGGCAGGCTCAACCGACTCCAAATTCGACTTGGGAGCCGTTAGGGAATCCGGGTGTTTCGCCGCCTCTTTCATGTCTTTTGATGTCATATAAACGCCAAAGCAACATCCCGCCACCAACCAAACCACCAAGCGGTTCAACAGGGTTGCGGTTACTCCTAAACTCTCATTGGCCCCAAACCAGCCAAAAAGGAGCCCAAAACCTAGCTCCGCAATCCCGGCACCCCCCGGAAACAGCGGAATGGCCATTATGACCAACCCTACCGGAAGGATGAGAAACATTTGCGACAAGGCGGGGGCAGGCGTGGTTTCATCGGAAACCGTCATGGTGATGCAGTAAAAACCCAGCACCATGACCGTTTGCCCTATCCAAGAAATGCTCAACGCCCGCACCACTACCCAAGGCTGCATCCGATAGGCATGGACGGAAAGCCAAAAATGGGCGGCGGCCTCGCCGACCCCCCGAGGAAACCATCGCCTAAGGCGTGAAGCAAATTTTTCCACCCGGACATCGGGCAACCAACCCAAGAGCCACCAGCCGAAAAAAGTGGCTCCGCCAAGAATCCATGCGGCCTTGACGACCAACCCCGGCTTGCCATCCAACCCACCCATCAATCCATCGTTAAGCCAGTAAATCAGCCCCAATAGGCCAACAATCAGGAACAGGTTGGTTAAAGCAATCAGCCGGTCCATTATCACAGATGCCACCGCCCGAGTTTTCCCCAAGGGGGACCGGCGAGCGAGGACGGTCGCTTTCACCAAGTCGCCACCCACCGCGCCGGGCAGAACGACCGAGGCATAAAACCCGGCCAATCCCAAGCGGATCGCATCCCGTAAAGGGCAAACAAGGTTTAGGGCGATAACAAGGCCATGCCACCGAACAAGCGTTAAGAAAAGTGCAACAACCTGGCAAACCACAGCCCCTGCGAACCAACTCCACCCGAAGGCTTCGCCCTCGACCCAGTGGCGTTGCCAGATTCCTTTTAAGCCAACCCCTGTGCCAGGATTCCAATGGGAAACCACCACCCAAGACAACAGCCCAAAGGCCAATACATACTTGAAAATGTGGAACAGTTTACTTGCCATGCCCAATAAGTCCCGTCCATGGATTGGGAAAATCCTTTAGCTTGGATTCTTGTCCGTTTTCCTCTTTGTAGGCAATAGGATCCGATAGACGCTGGCTAAATCCTCGATGGGCCGGTTTAGTCCTGAATCACCTCGCCACCTTGGTTGGTCCCCATGGCCTGCCAGGTTGGTCGGCTAATGGAATTGGAAATAAACCGAACGGACCCATCCATAAAGAGGCTGTTGACCCCACCGGTATGGTAGCTTCTGCTAGTAATGGCGGCATAGGTAGGAAGGGTGGCGGAGCGCCCCTCGCGGCTGGAGGTGAAATCCGTGTCATAGAGGATGCCACCGTTGGTGTAAGGGACCTTGGTGTTGGGAGTAAAGGTGGTCGTGAATCCGCTGTGATGGACCCGGGCATCCACCCATTCGGTATGGCCCGAATCGGTTTTGAAGTTGCCTTGGCTAAAACTGGCGATGGCGTCCGGGGTGGCGGGCATGGCTGTACCCAAGGTAGCGGGACTACCTCCGTCACGAAGGTAGGGGGTAAAGGCCTTTACCTCGGAAAGTCCTAGGGTTTGGCTAGAACCATCAAGGATATCCGCCATTCGGTTGCGGTGGTTTGGACGAAACATACCCGTCCCCATCCCGGGATTTTGGGGTGAAAACACCATCCAGGTACCGGCATTGGCAACATAATTGCCTGGATAATAAATAAGGCCACCGTCGATCCTTTCGCGGGCGTTGATTTCGCTTGGGCAAATCAGGGTGGGAATACGGAATCGGGTAACAGCGGCATTGGCGGGATCGCTGTAAGGAAGGGCGAAGTTGGCCATTTTCTGCAAGTTTTCTTGTTCCACAAAAGGCAACAACCGCGCCGTCATACTCCAGGACACACCGACTCCCGCCTGAGGGTAATCTCCCAAGCTTGGGAAATTGCCCGTGGTGGATTCGTAGCCATGCAGAGCCAAGCCCCATTGCTTGAGGTTGTTTTGGCAGCTCATTCGGTTGGCTGCCTCCCGGACCTTTTGGACCGCGGGCAAAAGCAAACCGGTAAGCACGGTTATGATAGCAATGACCACAAGCAACTCAATGAGGGTGAAAGCCTCCCTTTTGCGTGAAATCAACATAAACCCAAAACCTCCAAGGAAAACGAACTATCTAACCTGGGCGCCTCTGTAGCAAGCTACTGAGACTCAATCTCAATAAGCACATTCTAACAGACCCGTTTTCCCTTGTCCACCGAAAATCCACGAAATCATACAAGATCGGTACGATTTCAAAAACCCAACGATCATGGGCGAAGAATTGCCGACCAAAACGGAACCTCACCCGGCAATTAAAGAATGGGGAGGTTGCCCTTTGGCTTGGCCGGTTGGTTCCTCGGGGTAAAGGGTGCCCTCCAAGTCCTTTTGGGGGGGCGCCCTTGAACGATTGTCGCTCGGGATGTTTTCCCGGCTCTTGCTCTTTGTTGTTTTAAGGGGCCGCCCTTTTGACTCTTGTCCCCCCAATGAAGTGGTCCAAACTTATAAAGCGAGGCCTATTGACACCTTGTTATTACCTGCATTTGGGATAGGAATTGGTTATCTCCTTTGGGATTTTTCCCCCATACTCGTAACCGAGGTGGTCCCATGTCCGATCATGATCAACGGTTTAAGACCCTAATCAAAGAGTTTTTCCCCGATTTCCTTCGGCTCTTTTTCCCCTTCTATGCCGACCAGTTTGGAACTGGATTCCGTCCATTGGGAGCCAACCGAATTGCTCCCCCATCCTCCGGACGGTTC
>SIAL01000035.1 GCA_009691815.1 Gemmataceae bacterium
CTCTTGGATCTTTTGTTCATAGGTAGGCTTAAGGACAGTAAAGTGTCGGATTTCGTCCCGCTCTTCGATTACGGGTTTGCAAACGATGGAGCGGACCTCGCGAATGCGAAATTCTGTGACCGGTTTGCACACGGTAACAGTTTCTTCACAAAGAACGGTCCGGTATACGGGCTTATAGCAGGTTTCTTCGATCTCCTCGGTTACCATTTTGTGGCAAACCCGATGCTTGATTTCCGGAAGGCAACATTGCTGTTTGGTCACACAACCTCTTGGAAAACGAAAGACACCCAAATGGGCCGCTTTGACCGCGGGAGCCAATCCAACCACCATGGCTAGGAAAAGCACCGTCAATCGAATGAATTGGTTCATAGTTTTTGACCTCCCCAAGGTTTTCACTCAGCCCGGTTCCTTGCAGTCCATTTCCAACTTTGGAAAAAATCCTGCTCCAATGGTCTTTTCCGGGATCGAAACCCACTAAAGGCCCTTCCAGTCTTGCCGAAACGAAAGGGACTTACAAACAAAACTTGAATCAAACTGGAATTGCCTCAAGTACCCTGCCGAATCTGTCGATGCAATCGATACGACCCGTTGCCGAAACAGCCTTTCGCCTACCAAGGCACGAGGAAAGGGGACTTTCCCGAATGCGAAAAGGCAAAAAACGGTGTTTGATCAGGAGAGGACTGGGCAAATGAACGATACTCTTTTGGTTTTGGAGGCTCCGGTTGCTGGCGGGAGGCTTGAAATTGCTTTCCCCGGAAAAATCGTGGGCCGGACCGATTTTTTGGGACCTTTGGCAACGGAAGTCAGCCGAAAACACGCCAAAATCTACTTCAAGGACGGTCACTGGCGGATTTGTGATCTGGGAAGTACCAACGGAATTACCATCAACGATTGCCCGGTAAGGGATTGCATCCTTTGTTGGGGAGATCGCCTTGGATTAGGTCCCGTGGAATGCCTAGTAACCGAAAATGAGGATTTGGGGGCCTTAACCGCAAGGGCTAGAGAATTGGTAGGTACCCTGTTTCTTCCGGGTCAAAGGGAAAAATCTCGACCCATTTCCCAAAAGCAGGCCGCCTAGCTAAGTTGGCACCCTCTGCTAGGATGAATCCCATGGTGGGTGGCAAATCCAAGGGTCGTTGCCGTGAATCTGGAAAAAGAAGAATACATCGAGCAGGCCTATTTTTTCCGGATGCTCTGCTTACGGATTGGCCAAGGGCAATCCACGCAGGAAATCCTTGAGCTCCTTGATCAAGAAATACTTTCCACCACCAAATTGCCGTTTGCGATTGGTTTTCTTCGTGCCGAGTTAAAGCACACCGGGCAATTGTCCCGAGGGTTTGAACGGTTGGGGCACTATTTCACCCCGTTTCAGACCCTTTTAATCAAAAGCGCGGAAAACGAGAAGATGAAATTCTCCGTGGAAAGCTCTCTTGGTTGCTTGGAAAACGAAGCGATTTATCGATCAAAGCAACCCACCCAAGCCGGCCTGTTCATCTATCAGTTTGAGGTCTTGGCTAGAAATCACCTTGGATATGACGAAGGCCTTATCGCCATGTCAAGGGACCCTTTTTATCCACCGGAATGGCAATCGTTTATCGCGGATGCAAGGCACCAATTGGGGGTGGTTGATTTTGCCGACCTGATCTATCTCAGGTCGAATTGGTACATTCTCGATCAAAGGCGCAACAATCCTGGGTATGAGGCCCCGATTGATCCATTATTTGGCGAAAAGGAAGGGAAAATCGCCGGGGCAAACCGAAATCGCGACCCTCTTTATCTTTTTGCGGCATTGCAACGACAATTGGGGTATCCCGCTTTACCCATGAAATCCGAAAAAGAAACCGAACAGGCCATTCTCATTGTCCTTCAGAGCAAAATCCGCGATTTGGAAGGGAGAGTTCGCCTCATGGAGCAGGAAATCAAGGGTCAAGTGGACCTAGAACATTTCGCCAAACCTGAAATGTTCCAAGGCGATTTCAAAGATGACTAAGGGAAAGGGCGCAAAAAATCCATTTTAGGCGCTTGGCTTTGCTCGAAAGGTCTGAAGGATATCGTTTAGGTCATCGGTAATGAGAACATCATCATCCAAAAAATCCTGTAGCCATGCGTAATTGCGCCTTGAGGCCAAAGCAACCAACGGCAAAAGGTCACCAAGGGTTACCCGATGAATGGGTTCAGGAGAAGCCGAATCCATTTCTTCTTTGGTTGCTACAAACAAACGCAAATGGCGTGGCATGAATGGCATCCTTGACTTTCTTTCCGCTAACTTTTGAGCGCCCGGAACTTTCCCTAAAGATTTGTCGGCTTTTTGCTGGGGTAAAATGAAGGCAAAACCGGTTGATCCTTTAGAATCCTCATGGCGTTTTCCTATACATTGGGCATTATCCAAAAAGAAAGAGATGTCATGGCGGACCAAATCAAAGTGGCCATTGTGGGAAGCGGAGGCTGGGGAACGGCCGCCGCTCTCCTTTGGGCCAAAAAATCAGATCATCACACTAGCCTTTGGGTTCCCCGCCTGGATGCTTTCCGGGAGCTACAAGCCAAAAGAGAAAACCTGAAATACCTTGCCGGGGTCCCAATCCCGGTAAACATCGCCCTTGAACACGAAAACCTGACCTGCCTCAAGGAGGCCCATTGGTGGGTGATTGCCACTCCGGCAGCATTCCTTGATGCCACCCTTACCCAACTGCGCCAAAAGGGCATTCCGTGCCCTCCAAAGATCCTTAGCTTGGTCAAAGGAATGGATCCGGTTACCGGGGAAAGGCCCAGTACCCTTTTGGCCCGTTGGGCAATTCACGATAGGATCGTGGTGTTAAGTGGGCCAAGCCATGCCGAAGAGGTCGCACGGGGGTTGCCCGCCTCGTTGGTCGCGGCCTCAACCCATCCCGAGTTGGCCAAAGAAATTCAAACCGAAATGGGCAATCCTCGGTTTCGTATTTACACCTCCGCAGACCAAATTGGGGTCGAGTGCGCGGGGGTCCACAAAAATGTGATCGGCATTGCGGCGGGGATTTGTGCCGGGCTGGGTTTGGGTGACAATGCGGTTTCTGCGCTTCTTACCCGAGGATTGGCAGAAATGGCTAGATGGGGCGTTTTCCAAGGCGGACAGGCTGAAACTTTTATGGGCCTAGCCGGTATGGGAGATCTCATCACCACCTGCTTTAGCCCTCATGGCCGCAACAGAAAAGTGGGTCTGATGTTGGCATCGGGCAACTCCATCGAACAAATTCAAAAGGAAATGCAAAAAGTAGCCGAAGGTGTCAACTCGGCCCGCATACT
Source organism: Gemmataceae bacterium (assembly GCA_009691815.1). Lineage (GTDB taxonomy): Bacteria > Planctomycetota > Planctomycetia > Gemmatales > Gemmataceae > SYLG01. The sequence goes on from SIAL01000035.1 coordinate 3,280, forward strand.
TCACCAAAAGGCCATCGAATCGGGCGTTCCGCTTCCTATCACCGAGGCCGTCTTTCGCGTTATTTACGAAGGAGTGAAACCCCAAATTGCGGTCGAACAGCTCCTTCAGCGCACCCTGCGATCCGAAACAGATTTCGCCAATAGCACAGATTTCGCCAATAGCAAGGAATAGGTATGAAAGTGCAAGCATTTAAGGAATGGTCGTCTCTTTGTGAACTCCTTCTCAAGGGGAGAATCGCGGGGCTTTTTCGCAAAGGTGGCTTGGCCGATGCCCCGGGTGCCATGTCTGGCCCTCTTGGCGAGTTTTGGCTTCATCCCACCGCGTTTCATGAACAACGAAGCCCCTTGCGCGAAGGATGGGAGGTCGATCCTAGTACTGTCGTTTGGGGTCAAAAACTTTCCCCGGACCAAATCCCTCTCCCCGCATGGTGCGTTACCACCGGATGCTACCAAATTCAAGATTTGGCCTCCGCTTTGATCCTAGCCCAAAATTCACCTTGGACCGATCAAGTGATCGAAACCCGTTTCCGTTACCGTGCCCCGGGAATCTATTTTCACACCTTTCGCGTTTATCGACCGGAACCTCTCCCCATTGTTGCGGATGATCCTGCTTGGAAAGGGTGCAAAAGTTTTCATGAAGTAAACCTTTCCAATGCCGATTTCAACCTAACACCCGTTTTAACGACCGTTGAGTATCGACAGGAAATACTACGCATCGAAGGACTATTAAACCCCGTGGCGTTCGCCTAATGTTACCCGTTTTGTTAACTTTGGCCCTAGTGTTGGTGGACCAATCCGGCCCCGATAGGCAACGCCTCCAAACCGAGTTGGACCGAAAAATTGCCCAATGGAAAGTTCCAGGGGCCGGATTGGTCCTCGTCGGGACAGGGGCGGCGGACGGAGTCTATGTCGCTGGCAAACGATCCATTCAGGCCCCCGAGCTTATCGACGAAAACACGATTTTCCCCGCCGCATCCTTAACAAAAGCATTTACCGCCACCATGGTCGCCACCCTAGCTCAAAAAGGGGTGGTTAATGTAGGAGATCCTGTCGTCAAATGGCTAGAGTGGTACATGCCCAAAGATAATCGGTTTAACGATCCCATTTGTCTGAAAAATTTAATGGATCACTCAAGCGGATACCCCGCCCACGACCTCCTTTTTTATCACTCCATGGATTCCTTAGACCGTATGGTGCGAAAACTCCTGTTGTTACCTCGCTTTGCCCCTCCGGGAACGACCTACGAATACCAAGTAACCCAATATTATGCTCTGGCCTTGGCCGTTCAAAAAGCCTCAGGCCTCCCTTGGCGCGAATCCATTCAAAAAGAGGTCTTCTCCCCTTTGAAAATCCAAGGGGCGGTGTGGTCAAAAACCGAGGTCGATAAAGTCGTCAATCGGGCCCATCCCCATCGCCTTGCTCAAGAGGGGGCTTGTCAACCGTGGGCCAATGCTTGGTGCAATCCTAGGGATAATCCCTCCGGGGGATTATGGTTGCCCCTTGATCAGTGGGTGCCTTGGCTAAGACTACACTCAGGGTTTGATCAATCAGGGACGGAATTAACGGCAGTAAAGGATTTATACAAAGCGGCCAAAGAAACCCACCAAACCCGAATTCGCCAAGGTATGGGGAATGAAGAACCCGCATTTCGTCCCGAAGTGAGCGAACTCGGTTATGGATGGGGTTGGGTGACGATGACCTATCGAGGTGAACGGGTTTTAGCGCATGGTGGCGTGATGGATGGTTTTCGGGCGTTTATCATGATCTTTCCCCAAAGAAAACAGGCTTTTGCCGTGTTTGCCAATTTGGACAGAACGCCGTTCAATCATGATGTCGCCTATTCCCTAGCGGATCTTTTGCTTGGACATGCTCCCGCCAATTGGACTAAACGCCTCCAAGAAAAGGAACAGCAAGATATACAAATCCAAGCGGATCGATTACTAGATTGGGCCGAAAAATCCAAAATTTGGCAGGGAATCCCCATGGCCAAGGGGATGACAGGTCAGTTTTCAAACCCTGCCTACGGCTCGATCCAAGTTAAAGAATCAAAAGAGGGCTTAAGGGTGAATGTGTTAGGAAACGATTTGCCCCTTCAGCGGATCGGAAAAGACTCCTTTGTGGTGATAAACAAACTTTTGGCAGACCCCGAATTGCTTTTCCTGCCCTCGAATCGTGGAGGAACATGGCGTTTTGGTGGAAGGCTGACCGCGGATTTTGTCAAATGAAACTCTTTTGGCAAATTGCCCGGGTACCAAATTGCCAATAAAACTCATGCGGCCCTCTCAAGAAGGCCTTCGCTGGGTTGATCCGATTCGTTAATAACCAAAGTCGCATCTCGAGTTAACAACCGAAAGAGCGCGGGTAAAAGGAGCAATGCACAAAAACTGCACGAGACCACCCCGGCGGTCAAAAGCATTCCCAAACTGGCAAGGCCTTGATGCGACGAGGTGACAAGACAGGCAAAACCAAGGGCGGTTGTGGCGGAAGCAATGGAAATGCCTCGAAACATGGCGGGATCAAGTCGATAGGCCCCTGCTTGGCCTTTGTAATCGTGTACCAAGTGCAGGCCATTGTCGATGCCGATGCCCACCAAAAGCGGTAGCCCGATCATATTGGCAGGATTCAAGGAGATTCCAAGCCAGCTCATGAATCCAAGCGAAAGTAGGATGCCTGTAATTAGCGGCAAAAGAGCCAAAAGCACGAGCCCAATGGACCGAAGTTCCAGAAAAATGACAACAAAGATCGCCAAAAAAGCATAAATGGCCGCTTGGACAAAACTGGATTTCATCTGTTCCAGACCCAACCGGGTGGTGAAAGGTTTGCCAGTGGCCGTGGGCGCCACTTTTGAAACCGCATTGGTAAATTGCTTGATCCCATCATAATCCCAGGTATCCATGGCGGGAAACACTCGAAGAAAATAGTGACCTTTCGCTTGAAAGCGTTCAAGCAAATTCTCAGGAAGGTCGGCGGGAACAAGCGGTTTGGGGTTGGTGCAATCTCGTAATTCGTAAAGTTGGGCAATCAAATCTCCCACCACTCGGTTGTCAAATTCGACAAGCCGCTTGGTCAAAGTAGAGCTTGGTTCCACTAAGGCAATCTCCACCAATTCAAGTCCCGCCTCCACCCGTGCCGAGGCTGGTATCTCTCTTTTGCCAGCCTCTTCCGAAGCCAGCCAAACCCTGAATTGTCGCACATCCCCAAGCAATCGTTCCGGGGAGATCGCGGCAATGGGCAACGGCTTATTGCGTGGGGGTAACTTCCCAAGGGCGGTTTGCAGCCTTTGAATAATCAATTGCCGTTCCGCGGATTCTTCAGGATTCATCGAGGCAGTTTCCGCTACCGAGGCGACCTCTGGCAATGCCTTTAGTTTCTCGGCCAGCCCGATCGCCATTGCGGCATCCTTGGCCACTACCACGGCATGCCAACTGGCTTGGGGGCATTTTTCCAAAAGCCGATTTTGCCAATACACCGATTGGAGATTTTGATTTTGAAGGTGCAAAAGGTTGCTGTCGTAGCGCAGGTGAAAAACCAAAGGGATCATGGCAGCCACCAGAGCGCCCGCGGGAATGAGCCACTTTGCACTTAGGATAGGCACACCGATTTCAGGCCGTTTGACCGGGAGAATAATCGTATACGGATTCGATTCGATGGCCTTGTTGGGTGGTGGCAATGCAAAAAAGGTCGTGGAAAGAGCGGGTAGAAGGGTCAAACTGGTCAGCCCACAAAGCAAAGTCCCCATTCCCGCGATGAATCCCAACTCTGCCACCGCCTGAAAGTCGGCAAAGGTTGTGGCCCCAAAGGCGATCGCCATGGTGATTGCAGCAAAGGCAATGGACAGGCCCGTGGATCCGGCGGTCCGCCGAAGGGCGAGGTCCGGGTCGCCAGACTGTTGGTATTCCTGATCAAATCGACTGATCCAAAGGATTCCATAATCGCCCACCCCAATCAACATTAGGGCAAAAGTAGCCGACAAAAGATTGAGGTGTCCAATGGTCAAGGTGGTCAATCCTAGAACCAAAACCGTACCAGTGATCAAGGGGATAATGGTCAAAAGGGGCACGCGCAAACCACGGAATACCACGAGGTACAAAACAAAAACGGCCGCAAGCGCCATCCACGAGGCCCGTGTGGTATCGTTTTGGGAAGCCTCCATCTCGGCACATTCAAGCGCGGGCAACCCGGTTAACCCCAGCGAAAGCATGGGGAATTCATGACGAATTTGTTCCACCAAATGGCGGGCATCCTGAACCGCCGGATAGTAAGGGGTCATCAAGTTCAGCGGATCCGGTTTAGGGCGAACGGTTAAAAAGCCAAGCGACTTGTCTTTGTTGAAAAAGTATGTTGGATGGTCCAAGGAGATTTGCCCATCCCATCCTTCCGGTCGCAAATTCTTCCAAGGCGAAACATAGGAACCTGGCGATACTAAAGTCGTTGCTGCGGTTTCAAGAATGTTGCCAAATCCTTCCAGAAACTGCCGATCACCAGCCGTTACTTTGGTGCCAAGGGCGATCCTTCGCATTCGTGTTTTGGCCTCAAGGGCAAGGCTTTGCAGAGTAAATAAATTCCACCCAAAAGGAAGGTCAAAAAGCGGGCGCATTTCTACCAACGCCTGTTCAATGGTTCTCAGTTTTTCAGCCGGTAATAATTGCAGGGCTTTATCACGAAAAGACACCGGGTCCACGCGGTCGAGAATGCGGTCAAAACTGGCGGGTCGAGCGCGAAATTCTTGGGCCAATCGATCAATAGCCCTGGTGATTTGTTCAGGGGTTCCCCCCTCCACAACCGCCACCAAATCATCATCCGGTCCATTAAGGGCAAGGTAGCTTTTCCAAGCTACCTGAACCGGGTGGTTGTCGTGAATCATGTCATCGCGATGAATGCGAAACCCAAGGTATTGGGTGGTCAAGAATACGGCCCCAACCACCAATACCAAATAGATTCCAATTACAAAGTAGGGAATTCTGGCACAAATCGTGGCAAGTCCTATTAGGACTCGGGCAAATAGCGGGGTAGCGGCATCCATGCCGGAGATTCTCCAAGGGGCCAATCAGACCCCAACGATAACATGGTTCCCTTTGTTGGGGCAATGGCATACCCCGGGAATTCTCCCCGCCTTATTACTTCGAGCAGGGTACTCCGGGGGGGGCCTTCTTGCAAATGGGCGGACATTGGGGAAAAGCGACGCCCCGACGGAAACCCTTGGTAATGTATTTCGTGCCGGCCGCGTGAACGACGGACAAATAATGCCCCCGGCAACTGGCGAGCGAGGGTGTCACCCCCATAATTCTTAGGTTTAATGATTAACCACGGAATACACTGAAGAAAAAATAAAACTAAAAAGGAGATACTTTTTCTGTTTTCCGTGGTTAAATTGTATCTACCTTTTCCCTATTCTTGTCCATTCGTATTCATTCTTGTCAATTCGCGGTTAAAAAATAAGAATGTATCCACGAGTGAACACGAATCCTTCTGTTTTTAAGGGCCGTTTGCGTTATCGAGTGACAAATCGGCAACAGGGAATCAGGGTCAGGAAATAGTAATGCCCGATTTTCCTAATTGAGTCTAACATACATTGCCATGATATTGCCAAGGATATCTCATTTGCCTTTATTGAGGCGAACCGGGATTCTAAACATAGCTCCTAGCCGGAAAAAACATAGTTCCCGCCAACAGAATCCAAAAACGCTCCGCGTTTTCTCGTGGACTGTGGAAATGTCGTTCGTTTTGGCCCGAGGAAAATTTCAACCTGGTAAATCCGGCCCGGAAACCATCCCGTGGGTTTGAATCCCTCCCGCAAATCCTATACAAAAGATGTATGCGCCCGGTTGTATAGGATTTTTTGGAAACTCTCATTTCAAATACTCTTGAACAAACTCCACAATTCCAAAAGATCATAATTATTAGCTTATTCTGGAAAAACAATAAAACCAAAGACTAATAACAAGAAGGAATTGTATCCAATGCAATCTTTTAAGGCATTATAATGGCGGAATCGATTCAACCATGGAATTTGCTTTTGGTGGAGGATGATATCCTCCTAAGTGAGGAATTGGCCAAATTTCTCAGGCACGCCGGGCACACCGTTATCGAATCATCAACGGGCAGTACCGCCGTTCAACTTGCCCTTCGCGACGATTTTGACGCCATTATTTTGGACCTGGTGCTCCCGGAAATCAGCGGGCTAGAGGTCCTTTCCCTGTTAAGAAAAAGCAAAACCACACCTGTCATCATGATCTCCAGTATGACGGAAGTGGATTATCGACTTTCCGCCTTAAAGTCCGGCGTGGACGATTTCATGATCAAACCGATCAGCCATCAAGAAGTTTTGGAAAGACTCCGGGCGATTCTGCGGAGATCCAATCCAAACGAGTCCGAAATCCTTCGGATTCGCAATGTGGAAATCGACCTAGGTGCCAAATCTGTCCAGGTAGAAGGAAACATGGTCCACCTGACCCCCACGGAATTCGCCCTGTTGGCACTATTGGCAAAAAATCAGGGACGGATTCTTAGTCGCGAAGTCTTGCAGAACTCGGTATTCGGAGCCGATCGTCAAGAATATGGCAACATCATTGACCAATATATCATGCGGCTGAGAAGAAAATTGGGCAAAGACCTGATTACCACCAAAAGTAGACTTGGATTTATCATTTATGTTTAAATCACTTCGGGTCAGGGCCTTATTGTTTACCGTTTTGTTTATATTCCCATTTGTAGTTGTAACTAGAATAATTCAAATAGAGTACATTAGGTTTCTTATCGTTTCTTCCATTGATGAACAGATCGGCATTCGTTTGGTTTTGCTTGGCGCCCTCATGGAATCGGGCGAAAGTATCCCGTCGAACAAGTCCAACGATCACAATGGAAAGGGGCAAGTAAGTTTAATGGAACGGTTATTGCCCGCGGATTTTTTTCAGTGCAAACTCATAGATATTCCTTTCCCTTTTTTCTGGGGAATCCAGGGGAAGGATGGAAAAATCCCATCAGGTCAACAACTTCCAGCGAATCTCCGGGAATGGAGCCTTCGCTTTGACAAGGAAAAAGAGTGGTGGAATGGCCGGATCGGGGAAACGGATTTCCGAATTCGACATCGTGAATTACCCTCGGGTGAGACCCTGTTTGTGGGCGGTGCCGTGACCCCCATCAACGATTCTTATACCTATTACCTACAAATGAATATCTATTTTGGAATTATTGTCATTTCGGTTATTTCACTTATTTTATGGGTTATTTTTGGACAACTATTAAAACCACTAAAAAGGATATCGAATATAGCGGAGAAAATTCGCTTAGGGAAACTTTCGTCAAGAGTGGTTATTTCCGAAGTTGACATCGAATTGATGCAGGTTGGCCTCTCCCTAAACGCCATGCTCGACAGGCTCGAAAACACCATTGAAGCTCACGCCCGGTATAATTCCGAAGTCTCGCATGAACTACTTTCACCTCTTAACCGCATCACTTATATCCTTAATGAAATTATTGATAAAAATGCCAATGACGATGCGTTAAAATCAAAGATCTTGGAATGCCAGGTCGCCGTTCAAAAAACGACCACTCTGGCAACCGACCTATTGGAATTGGCTCGTTCTGAGATCGCCACAGCCCACACCCACATTTGGATTGATCTGGAACCGGTCCTTGATGAAGCCATGGAAGATTTGAAAAAACTCGCTTGGGAAAAAAAGATAACGATCGAATTGCAAAGTTTAACTGTAGGTGTTTTTGCCAATCCCACACAAATCCAGCAGGTAGTTTCTAATCTTTTGAATAACGCTATTAAATTTGCCCCTGAAAAAAGCACAGTCTATTTGTCGCTAAAGAAAAAAGATGGAATGGCGCGAATATCCGTTCTGGATTCCGGGCCGGGAGTTGCTCCCTCAGAAGTGGCGAATCTTTTCCAACGATTTTTTCGTACCGAGGCGGCCCAATCCCAAGAGAAACCAGGCCACGGCCTGGGTCTGGCGATTTGCAAGAACATCATCGATCAACATCTGGGGACAATTCGGTATGAAAGAACGAAAGAAGGCTTCACGCTTTTTCAGGTAACCCTTCGCACGCGTTCACGAAATTTAGCGCATAAACGGGTACAGGAAGTTTAACAGGCTACTGGAATTGGTCCGCACCATGTCGGGATAAGTCGAGGGGCGGGACGCGGAGGTGGGGAGATTGTTGACGATATAGGAAGAGGAATTAGCAAGAACGGCACACGGAGTGTGCCTACTCCTTTGGATCCTCGGTTGGGGAAATGTTGCCTTGAGCAGGAAACAAACGGAGTGGGCACACTCCGTGTGCTGTGGTATTGGATTGGGTTGGGTTGGGGGGTTATTAAGAACGGCACACGGAGTGTGCCTACTACTTTGGAGCCTCGGGTTGGGTTAAATGTTGCCTTGGGCAGGAAACGAACGATGTGGGCACACTCCTTGTGCTGTGGGATTGGGTTGGGTTGGGGGGGTTATTAAGAACGGCACACGGAGTGTGCCTACTCCTTTGGATCCTCGATTGGGTTAAATGTTGCCTTGGGCAGGAAACAAACGGAGTGGGCACACGGAATGTGCTGTGGTATTGAAATGGGGTCGGGGGGATTAGCAAGAACGGCACACGGAGTGTGCCTACTACTTTGGATCCTCGGTTTGGGGTAAATGTTGCCTTGGGCTGGAATCGAACGATGTGGGCACACTTCGTGTGCTGTGGTATTGAAATGGGGTTGGGGGGGGTATAAAGAACGGCACACGGAGTGTGCCTACTACTTTGGATCCTCGGGTTGGGGTAAATGTTGCCTTGGGCAGGAAACAAACGGAGTGGGCACATGGAATGTGCTGTGGTATTGAAATGGGGTTGGGGGGTTAGCAAGAACGGCACACGGAGTGTGCCTACTCCTTTGGATCCTCGGGTTGGGGTAAATGTTGCCTTGGGCTGGAAGCGAACGATGTGGGCACACTCCGTGTGCTGTGGTATTGGATTGGGTTGGGGGGTTATTAAGAACGGCACACGGAGTGTGCCTACTACTTTGGAGCCCGTATGGGGGAAATGTTGCCTTGGGCTGGAATCGAACGAAGTGGGCACACTTCGTGTGCTGTGGTATTGGGTTGGGTCGGGGGGTTATTAAGAACGGCACACGGAGTGTGCCTACTACTTTGGAGCCTCGGGTTGGGTTAAATGTTGCCTTGGGCAGGAAACGAACGATGTGGGCACACTCCGTGTGCTGTGGGATTGGGTTGGGTTGGGGGGGTTATTAAGAACGGCACACGGAGTGTGCCTACTCCTTTTTGACTCAGGGCGGACGGTTTTTCTGGATGACATTATTTTTCCGTCGCACAAGCGTACCGTTCTGTTAAAGGAAGGGGAGGTTGCAGCTGCAACAAAATCCCAAATCCCCCATCCTATCGTTGTTTCTAAAAATGTACAAAACATGTGCATGGTATTTGCAAAAAATGTATTAAACATTTACATTTTATATATATTCTATTTACAAAAAATGAATATTTGATTTATTTGGCAATTATGAAGAAAAAAAACGGTTGCTCCCACCCCTGAAGAGCGCGTTACTATACGAGTGGCAGTTTTTTATTTGTTTGAGCACGGGGGTCTTTTCTATGCGTTCCTTTTTTGGCGGCTTGGCGGCTTGGCGGCTTGGCGGCTTGGCGGTAGCAATGCTGGCGCTGGCTCCGCTGGGAGCCTTAAAAGCGGATGTGGTAACAATGAGCAATAGTATTAAAACACCGTCGGGGCAATTAAAAGTAAGTTCCACTTCACTTATTCTTTACTTTACTACGAGTACTCCTGGTGGTGCTTTTCAATTAGGAACATTGAACTTGTTCGGGGGTGGTAATGCTGGCACTGATAGTGTTAGTTATACTCTAAAAAATGCTGCTGGTTCTACAGTCAATAGCATTACTGGCACAGGGACAATCGACAATACCGCAGGTTTGACTCTTAATTCCGGTCTATTTGGAGCAGGAAGCTATTGGCTTGAGGTAACTGGTTTATTAAATGGAGCATATAATATAGGAAATTCAGCTACTTTGACCGGAGCCTCTCTTGGTGTTAGTGATGTGACAGAAGTAAGTACTGTCGGCGGTATCGGCGGTTCCAGTACCCTAAAAAACGATAATATTTATCAGGCGGAACTTACTGTTAATGTTCCCGAACCTGCCACGATGATACTTACGGGGTCAGCCTTGGCGGCAGGGGCTATTGGGGCTTTCTTCATTAAGCGCCGCCGCAGGCTTCAAACGGCAACATCCGCCTAAATAGAACACCAAAAAGGAGGTCATAGAGTAATGTCAAGTATTTTGTTTTATTTGTTTGGGAGCTCGCCGGAGGAGCGGGCGAAGGAGCAGCGGGCGAAGGAGCGGTATGCTGCTCGGCGGGCGGTGAGGGAGCTGCGGGCCGAGCGGTGGGCGGAGAAGCAGGTGGCGGAGCGGCGGGCGAAGGGAGGCGTAGGAGAGGCGGAGAGAAAGGTTAGGATGGCTAAGGAAAAATATCCAACCATCTACGACAAATGGAATCATTGGGGCTAAGGTCGTTCGACAGATTCGAATGATCTCCTACGGTGAACGCCTCACAAACCAAGACGAAGCCGAGAGGGATTTCTTGGAAGGGGTTTTTAATTCGGGGGGCAATGCGGTAATCCCTAGGGAGGTCCGGAGGCACCGGGGTGGGTTTGTCTCGGTGGAAGGAGATTCGGTAGTAGTTGAGTGAGTTCCTTATCAAATCCAATATTTGGAAGAAGTTATGTGGGGCCATGGCTTAACTTTAATGGCAATTATTTTGGTTTAGTTGTGTTGGATTTCGGAGCGGCGGGCGGGTTTTCCCGGCTTTCCATGCCATGGGCGCCAAAACCGGCACCAGTTTCTTTGCCTATTCCCATAGTTTCACAGGAGGCGTAACGGTCGGCAGTGCGTGGTTAGACGGACTGTACGGTTGACCTCGAATCTCCAGGCTTTGCAGCCGCGAGCCGAATCAAATCGTTTGACGGCAGCTCGGGGTTCAGTACCTTGCGGGCCGTTTCGGCCCCGGCTACCGGCAGGTGCGACGGGTCGAGCAACCCGATCTGTACTAGGACCGACGCCTGATCCCAGTAGATACGCTCACAAACAACCTTTTCCGCACGCAACTGGACGACGACGACCAACGGAACCTCGACCCAGGCGAGCAGGTTCACACTCTCGCCGATGCCTTGATGAAACGGGTCCCCTTGCCGCCCAAGGCTGCTGCGGATGCGTTACACATTGCGTTGGCAACGATCCATGGCATGGATTACCTGCTTACTTGGAATTGCGCCCACATCGCCAATGCCGCCCTTCGTTCCAGCATTGAAGCGGTATGCCAAGAGAATGGTTATGAACCGCCGGTGATTTGCACCCCTGGGGAATTGCTGAAGGAGTGAACCATGGCCGGAGATAGCATCATCGCCGAAGTACGGAAGACC
>SIAL01000036.1 GCA_009691815.1 Gemmataceae bacterium
GATTTCCCTTTAGGCAATATGGTCAAGCCGGCACTTGGGTAAGCGACCTATTTCCCCATTTGGGATCGGTCATGGACGATGTCTGCGTCATAAACGGCATGTGGTGTGAAAGCGACGGCCACGACAAGGCGACCCTTGCTGCGCATACAGGCTCCGCCCAATTCGCCCGACCCAGTGCCGGGGCCTGGGTCAGCTATGGCCTTGGAACCCCAAACCAAAACCTCCCCTCGTTCATGGTCTTGGCCCCTGCCGCCCCCTATGCCGGGGCCCAAACTTGGGGCAGCAACTTCTTGCCCGCGTGTCATCAGGGCACGCATGTCATTCCGGGGCCCGAACCGCTTGCCCACATCCGCCCCCGAACCTCTCCCAGCAATCTCCAATTATTGGAACTAGCCCACCTCAAACGAATCAACCAAAATAGACTGATTCAATCTGGAGCGGATAACGCCATGGAGGCGCGCATTCGCTCTTTCGAAACCGCATTTGGAATGCAAACCGAGGCTCCAGAGGCCTTAAATATCGCTCTGGAAACCGAGGAGACACTCAAGCTTTACGGCATCGACAAAAAAACCACCACCGGCTTCGGGTGGCAATGCCTTGTGGCGAGGCGATTGGCCGAACGCGGCGTTCGCTTTTTGGAGCTGATCGATGTCGGATCAAGCAACAATTGGGATAGTCATGGCGACATGGCGGACCATATCCGTCTGGCAAAGGCTATTGATCGCCCCATTGCCGCACTGATTACCGATCTCAAAAGGCGTGGTATGCTGGAAAGAACTCTGGTCGTTTGGACCACCGAGTTTGGCCGCACGGCTTTTAACGCCAAGGCCGATCATCCAGGCCGGGAACATCACAACCTTGCCTTTACTTCTTGGATGGCGGGAGGCGGCGTAAAAGGCGGTTTGGTTCATGGCGCCACCGACGAGTATGGCATCTTGCCCACCAAAGACAAATCCTACACCCATGACCTCCATGCCACCATGCTTCACCTTTTGGGCATTGATCACAAACGACTTACCTACCGACACGCAGGGCGCGATTACCGACTCACCGACATCGCGGGCAATGTACTCAAACCCCTTTTGGCATAAGGGCATTTATCCCAATAGGGGGCCAAGGATTAAGCGGGCCATGGTGAAATAAATGACGATGCCGGTGACATCGACCGCGGTGGCGACAAAAGGGCTGGAAGCCACAGCGGGATCGACCCCAATGCGCCGGAAAAAGAGAGGCAGCATGGCGCCGATGATCGTACCCCAAAGGCAGATCATGGCCACCGATCCGGAAACCACTAGAGCAATACTCAATCGATCGACCGGTTCTCTGGGAAAGAAGCAACCAGGAGGAAACAGATAGACCAAGGAGTTGTTTTCAATCACCGGGCTTGGCATTACCGCCTTATCAGGCAGCCGCAGTTTTTCGGTTTCCCCGGGAAGAATCTCTTGTTTTGCATACCTGGGCAAAAGGATGTGGCCATTTTCTTCAAGAACTAGAGGCGAGGTACCTTGCGGCAAAATGAGACGAAACGCTTCGTGGCGGGGCGGACTAGAGGAGCGAATATCTTCAGGGGTAAACCAAGCCCGGCCAAAGCCAATGATGCCAAGGGTTAGGCCAAGGAGGATACCCATGACCACCTCGTGACCCAACACCCGCCGCCAATCCGAAAGGCGCACCTGCCCCAGTGCCATGGCCCGGGTAATGAGTGTTGCCGCCTGAGAGCCGGAGTTACCCCCTGTGGAGATACATAGGGGGACAAACAGACTGAGTATGATCACCTTGGAAATGGAATCGGCATACGAGGAAAGGGCGGTAAAGGTGAACAACTCGGCAATGAACAAACAGGCGAGCCACATAGACCTCTTGCGCCAAATCACACTGAAAGGGGTATCGAGGTAGTCCCCTTCTAGAGGAGCCACCGCGCCCATGCGGTGGGCATCTTCGGTGGCTTCGCTGACGACAACATCCATAACATCGTCATGGGTAATGATGCCAACCAGTCGCCGGTCATCATCCACAACGGGAATCGCCAGCAGGTCATATCGGGCCAATTCTTGGGCGACATTTTCCCTGTCTTCGCGGACATTGAGAGCGACTACTCTTGTCTCCATAATGTCGGCAAGGGTGGCTTGCCTATTGGCAAGGACTAAGTTTTTGAGCGAGACGACGCCCACGATTCGGCGCTGATCATCCACAATATAGATGTAATAAATGGTTTCTTTGTCCGGGGCCTGAAGGCGCAATCGCTCAAACGCCTCATCCACCGAGAGATTTTCGGGCAACCACGCATAGTCCGTGGTCATCAACGCCCCGGCGGTGTTCTCATCAAATTGGGAAAGGGCGGCGATATCCCGGCGCTCCGCCTCGGCCATGTGGCGAATGAGCGGGTCCCTTACACCTGGTTCCATCCGCCTAAGCAGATCGGCCCGGTCGTCATGGGACATGGTCTCAATGACATGGGCCATTTGCTCCGGAGGAGCCACCCCGATAAGAGAGTTCTGAGTATCGGTGGCAAGGTAGGAGAAAATGGCGGACTGATTTTCTGGGGAGGCGTGACGAAGGAAGTCCCAAATGATGGTGGGACCAAACTCCCCCTCAAGGGCCTCGGCAACCGTGGCCGGGTGAAGAACTTCGCAGAACGCCGCCATTCCCGGGCCATCGTCCTTTAGGACCATAACCTTCACTTCAGGCCCAAACAAATCGTGTGCCATTCCCGCTCCCGCCGCAATCCCCCAATGGAAAGTTTGCCAATTTTGGTTCCCTTTTCCAAGGGGAAAACCGAAACTCCTCGATAAAGTCTTAAGGGTTAGTACCCAAGTCAAACCCCGGAGCCTATTAATGGAATAACTTTGAACAAAGGCCGGTTACCCACCTAGCCAAAGCTCCTAGACTAATCGCATTCCCTCCTTACTCGGATTTCCCCCAAATGAAGACCCATTGCTGGAAACCAGAGGACCTAATCGCCCTGATCCTTGGGTTGGGAATTGTGAGCCTTGCCCTCCTTTCCGCTTGGAATTATGACATTTTGGGATGGTCGGCCGGGGTCAGGGTTTGGGTCGATCCCAACAAACTTGTCACACCCATCGGTTCCACTTGGGCAATGGGCCAGTGGGTTTCCCTGTCTTTGACATGGGCGGCTTGGACCGCAGTTGCCGCGCTGGCCCTTAGGCTTACCCGAGGAAAGATTGGGGTCACCAACCTTTTTGTTCTTGGATCCCTGTTGGCGATCGTTTTGTTGTGCTGGATACTGGGCCATGAAGGGCATTTGGCGGCCACGGCCCGCGACCGAACCAAACTGGGTTTAACCAACTCCTTTGGTCTAACCGGGGAGGCGGGCTATCTTGTGGCATTAGCCTTGGGGCTTCTTCTGGGAAATGTATTCCCGCGATTTGTTCGACGCTTTGACAACATCCTTCGAGCGGACCTTTGGATCAAACCCGCTATCGTGCTTGTGGGAGGGGCGGTGGGAGTAAAGGCCCTTGAGCAGCAGGCCTTGGCGACAACCGTCCTTTGGCGGGGATTGGCCGCGATCATTGAGGCCTATCTCATTTATTGGGCCCTGATTTACCTACTGGCCCGGGTGGTTTTTCGATTTAGCAGGGAATGGGCGGTACCACTGGCTTCGGGCATCTCCATTTGCGGGGTGTCGGCGGCGATCGCAACCGGCGCGGCAATCCGAGCCAAGCCGATGGTGGCCGTCGTGGTATCTTCGCTTGTCGTGATTTTCTCGGTGTTTGAATTGCTGCTTTTGCCCTGGTTGGCCCACACGCTTTTGCCCAACGAACCGATGGTGGCGGCGGCGTGGATGGGTTTGGCGGTAAAAACCGATGGAGCCGCCATCGCCGCAGGGGCCGTTGTGGAAAGCCTGTATGATCCCGGCAAGGGAAGCCTAATGGTTGCCACGACAACCACCATAAAAGTTTTCATCGACCTGTTTATCGGTATCTGGTGCTTGGTTTTGGCGCTCGTTTGGGAAAAATATTTCCCTACCGAGCGTACTATCTCCGAAGGGCAAAGCAGCAAAGTCCATTGGATGGAAGTATGGGAACGGTTTCCCAAATTTCTATTGGGGTACTTTTTCGCTTTTGGTTTAATGATCACCTTGGGGCTGCTTCTTCCCGAAAGGATGAAAGGCTTCAAACAAGCGGCCGACGAGATGGATCTTTGGCGCAAGCTGTTTTTTGCCGCCGCGTTCTTTTGCTTGGGGGCCGGGGCCAATTTCAGACTACTCGCGGCGGCGGGCTTAGGTCGCTTGACACTGGTTTATGTTGTGGGAATCTTTGGCATAATCATTTGGATTGCACTAGGGATTTCGTGGATCTTTTTTCACGGGGTTCCCGCAACCCTGCCAACCCTTTAGGGACCACCATGAATGACACCGAATACCAATCCGAATTACCTACCGGCCCGGCGGAACCACTGGCTCGGGCGGAAATCGGTCTCGTGACGGTGAGTTTGGTGCTTGGAATTGTGCTACTGGGAGTGTTGGCTTTTACCCTTCCACAATCCCCCACCCAAGAAAACCCGGCCCAAAAGGCCCCGATTACATCCCCAAAATAGGTGACAGTCTGCCCGCCGAATCCAATTACGATGCTCCGACTAGGATGGCGGCACCGAGTAAAGAGTCTGATAACGATGTGGTCGCCAGCCGAACCCGACTACGATGCTCCGCTGGGGCCATCGGGGGAATATTTTTCCTTGATCCAAGCCATTAGTTTTCGTTGTGGGGTGGCGACCGCCAACAAGGCAAAGTCCTTGGGATATACCCATGCCGATTCTAAATGGAAGGACAACAAAACCTTGGAGGCGGGGTCGGCCATCCCGGCGGTCCAGAGTTGCAGGGTCACTTTGAACCGGGTTACCGCATGATGAATCTTGGTGGCTTTTTGGGGATCGACCAGACGGAGCCCCGCCAAATCGAAAGCCGCCCTTTTTACCGCCTCTGTGATCTCTTCTCCGGGGTTTATTTCCACTCGGGGAAACTCCCACATCAACCCCGACCGCCCTTTTGAGGGACGACGAACAACCAACCACCGTCCCTGTTCATCAACGATCGCCACGGAACTTTCGCTCACGGAGGTAGCGGCCGCTTTGGGGGGAGTGTTGGGTATTGTCGCCTGAAGACCGCAAAGGTTGGCCACACACAAGGCCTGGGCAGGGCAGACCAAACAGGAGGGCGATTCTCCCACACAAAGCTGAGAGCCCAATTCCATCAATGCCTGATTGAAATCCCCAGGCCTGTCCCCGGGAACAAGGGCTTCGGCGGCCTCCCAGAGCCAGGCTTCGGAAGTTTTGGACCGTGGATCGTCCAGCAAGCCGAACAATCGGGCCAGCAGTCGAAAGGTATTGGCCTCAAGAATGGGAAGCGGACGACCATAGGCTTGGCTCAAAATGGCGTTGGTGGAGTATTGTCCTAGGCCGGGCAGGGCATGAACCACCTCGGCATCGTCAGGCAAGTTTTTGTGCCCAAGGGAAACCAATTTTTGGGCCGCCTGATGGAGCATCCTAGCTCGCCGATAGTAACCTAACCCCTGCCAGTAGTGCAGGACCTCGTCCACCTGAGCGGATGCAAGGCTTTCCACATTGGGAAACCGTTCAAGAAATCTGTCGAAAAAAGGGACCACCGTGGCTGCAACCGTCTGTTGCAACATGACCTCGCTGACCCAAATACGATAGGGGTCACGGTCTTTCCGCCATGGGAATTGTCGTTGGTTGGTGTCAAACCAATGCAAAAGAAGAGGTGCCAAACGACGGGACATTACCTCCGGTTGGGGAGGTGTGTGAAAAGCGGGTAATGGGATTCGAGTCAAGGGGCGTGTTGTGGGCTGGGAGGTGGATCAGGAGGTAGTGCGCGACCGGCGCATATATTTATCCAATAGGGCTTTGGCCCCTTCGGTTGAGTTGACAATGGGCGGTGCCCCTACTCCGGGTTTGTTTGGTTCGCCCGGCTTACCCTCACTAGGAATCGAGGTGTTGGTTTCCGCATTTAGGTTGATTATAGTCGTTCCGTCTCCGGCCCTTGGATACTCTCCAGAACCCGAACCATCTCCTCCCAAAAGGAGGGCAGCAATATCATCATCCAAAGCATTATTGCTTAAAGGAACGGAAACAGCTGGAGCCGGATCGGCCTTTGCCTCGACTGCTTTTGTGGTGGCCGGGTTCTTTGGCTTAGGGGGTATCACCGAATCTGGTTTTATCTGGGCGGAAATCGGTGGTTTTACCGCGGTTTGTCCGGCGGGAGCAACCGCAGCGGATGGGGCTTGGGGGGCGGCATTTACCAACACCCCGACTTCGATCAACACATCAAATTCCAAAGGACCAATTTGAATGCGTTCCCCGGAAAGAATGGGAACTTTGCCAAAGATCTTTTCGCCCCGGAGGAAGGTTCCGTTGGTGCTTTCGAAATCCTCTAGGAAAAAAAGATCCCCCTCTCGGGAGAAACAGCAATGCTTTTTGGAAATAACGGTGCTGGCCGGACGCAATTGGCATTCCGGATCCCGTCCTACCAAAAAAGGCATTACCGCAGTTGGGATTTTCATCCCCTTCTGCTTTCCCTCATTCTGAACCACTAGAAAAAGCCGCATGGGCTAGCTCCGAATATCAAATTGGGGGGCGAAAAAAGGTCAAAACCGGGTGGAGGCAAAAAGGAAAATTGATTGCAAAGGGTCTCCCTTAATGTAATGTTAAGTTAAGTTTGACCAAACAGCAACTCCACTAGGGGAAAGTTCGGTGGGTTTCATGAAGTTTTCATTAAAAGCTGGTTTTTTTCTCGTCGGACTCCTCGCAGGTTGTGGCCCAAAGGAGCAACCAAAAGCTGCATTTTCGCCAAAATCCCCAGAATACCAAGCTTCCGCCCCTTTGGCCGTGGCTTGGTTACCCATGCCTTTGCAAACCGAGTTCAAAGGCTGGTTAGAAACCCAAGCTATTCGCATGGGGTTTACTCTGGATTGGACAGAACCCGAAAAAGCGGATTTGGTTTGGCTTACCCCCCCCCAATTGCTGGAAAGCATGAATATCTCGGCAAAAGGAGCCGATTTTGCTCCGGTTCCGGAGGAATGGACCCGGACTAGGAGTCCCCTTAGGTATGAAGATTTGATTCCTTGGATCAGGGACCACACCATCAGCTGGAAAAAAGTACCGTTTGCGTTACCAATTTCCGGGGAAGGTTTTGTCCTTGCCTACCGCAAGGACATCTTGGCCGATCTTCGCGTCAAGGATCCCTCCCTTCCGTTGGGCCATCCTTCCAGCTGGACAGAATTTCAACAACTTGCTCAATCCCTAGCCAAACATTTGCCCGCTTTAAAAGCAGGATTTTCCCCCTTAGGATTTTCCCCCGAAGATAAGGAGCGCCTATTCCTTATGATCCATGCCTCCATCGCCAGTCGGGCGATTCCCATGAATGAAAAAACAGACGGAGAACCCGAATCAACCCTCTTTGGGTATCTCTATGATTTGAAAACAGGCGCCTTTCAGCCGGGCCAAAACGCCACCAAGGAGGCCGCCCGGGTGTGGGCCTCCTTGGCTCCCTTTTCCGCCAATATCCAACGAGATTCATCCGGCACCATCCCGCCCACCCCGACGGACTATTTCTTGAGAGGGGAGACGGCTCTTGGCATACTTCCCCTTTCGGTTTTGGCAAAGGCCGCAACCGTTCCCTACCTTATTGGGAAAATCGGCATCGGTCCCATTCCCGGTTCTATGATCCATGCCGATTCCTCGGGGAAACTCGTAAAAACCAGCAAACCCAACTACCGCCCCATCCTTGGTTCCGCTGGGCTTTTGGCCGCAGTTAGGTCAGAAAGTACAAATGCGGAAAAAGCTTGGACCTTTGCCGCCGTTCTGGCTTCGCCCCCCGGGGAACATATCGCTTTGAACAATCAAACCGCGGGGGCCACCCGCAATGAGCAAGTCCTTCGGTTGCGATGGGACCGATTCAACTTGGACGGCCAAACGACCGTAGCCCTCAGAGAAATCCTTCGGGAACAGTTACTGGGGGCGACCATCAAAAATGCCGCACCCTACCCCCGTAGGCCCGATGGTTCCGAGCGGACTGCCCTTTTGGCCCAACTATTGGATCAATTAAAAGGAGATGCCTCCGTTCAATCGTTTCATGAGGATTGGACACGGGGGATTTTGGCGATTGAGGCAAAAAATCAATCAAAAAATAAGTTCTTGGGAACCCCTAAAGAAATTGCCCGATGGGCCGTTGGTCTGGTACCATGATATTGATACTTTCCACTTAATTGGGTCCACATGGGGGGACATGCCATGGCCATGGAAGATTTCAACCGACATCAACAAGGAATCATCAAGGGGTATTATGCCCATGCCGGGGCATTAGGCCTGCAAAGGCTTGCCGAATTGGTAACCGAACTCTACTTGGCCGAGGGGCCAAAAAAGCAAAAGCTTTGGGATCGGGCGGGCCAAGCCCTCGAAAAACTTGCGGTTCCAGCCTCCCGAATCAAGACTCTTTTGGATGGACAGGATCCCGCCCGCCTTGCCGAGCTTGTTGGTGAACTTCAGGCAAAGTAGCCCAAAACAGGGTCCACAACCCCTTTCGAAATCGGGGAAGGAACACCTGTGTAGTTCGTTTCTTGCCCTATTTTCTTTTGGGTAGCCGGTTATTCAGCAAATTCTCCCCGGAAACCCACTTTGGTATCCCCGTTTTTAACACTCAATTTTTTTCGTGAGGTGTAGGATAATCTGTGGCTAAAGCTGTTCACTTGATTGAGGTGCCCCATGACCACGATGGATTCCCGCGGTGCAAGGTTAAGGCTTACCACTCCCCTTATTCGTGAAAACGACACCCTCCTACCGGCTTCTTGGGACGAGGCGCTCAATAAAGTTGCCACCGGATTTGCAAATAACCGAAAAAACCATGGCGACACGGCTTTTGGAATCTTTAGTTGCTCGAAAACCACCAATGAAATGAACTTCGTTGCCCAAAAGTTCATTCGGGTGGTCATGGGTTCCAACAATATCGACAGTTGCAATCGAACCTGACATGCTCCCAGCGTCGTCGGTCTGGCGACGGTGTTTGGGGTAGGCGGTGGTACCAATTCCTATGAGGAGGTTGAAAAAACCGATGTGATTTTGCTTTGGGGTTCCAATGCTAGGGAAACCCACCCCATCTTTTTTCATCACATCCTAAAGGGGATTCACAACGGTGCAAAGCTTTATGCCATCGATCCCAGACGGACCAGTTCCGCCCGTTGGGCCGATTCGTGGCTTGGTCTGGATGTGGGGACGGATATTGTTGTCTCCAATGCTCTTGGCCGCGAAATCATTGCCTCGGGCCTTCACAACCTGGATTTCATCCAACATGCCACCCAAGGCTTTGATTCCTATGCCAAGTCGGTCGAATCCTTTACGCTGGACTTTGCCGAACGGGAAAGTGGTGTGCCCAAAGCAACCATTCGGGAAATGGCCCATACCTATGCCAAAGCCGACCGAGCAATCATTTGCTGGACCCTTGGCATCACCGAACATCATAACGCCGCGGACAATGTCCAGTCCCTCATCAACTTGGCTCTTCTCACGGGTCACATTGGCAAATACGGGAGTGGATTAAACCCCCTTCGTGGTCAAAACAATGTCCAAGGCGGCGGCGATATGGGTGCCCTGCCCGATAGGTTGCCGGGCTTTCAGCATATCGAGGTGGATGCGTTCCGCGAAAAATTCAACCGCAAGTGGAACACCACAATTCCTCCCAAAAGAGGTTGGAACCTCACGGAAATGTTTCATGCCATGGAAAAAGGATCTCTAAAGGCCCTTTATGTCATTGGCGAAAACCCTCTTCAATCCGAAGCCGATCGCAAACACGCCGAAAAAGTCCTCCGTGGCCTAGATTTTCTCGTGGTTCAAGACATGTTCCTCACCCCCACCGGGGAACTGGCGGATGTCGTCCTTCCCGCGGCCGCGGGTTGGTGTGAATCCCAAGGAACGGTTACCAACAGCGAAAGGCGTGTTCAAATGGTTCGCCAAGCCTTGGTACCTCCCAAGGGCGCCAAAGATGACATGGAAATTCTTTATGAAATCGCTCGTCGCCTTGGTCACGATTGGGGCACACCCAATTCCAAGGACATTTGGGATGAATTGAGGTCGCTTAGTCCGGTTCACGCGGGGATTTCCTACGAAAGGCTCGCTTCAGGAAATGGGATTCAGTGGCCTTGTTGGGACGAATCACACCCCGGCGAAATGTTTCTTCATGGTCGGCTTTGGGAACAACCTCGTAACGGACCACCCGTTTCCTTTACCCCGGTGGCCCATGATCCTCCGGTGGAGAAACTTTGCCCGGAATTTCCACTTCGGCTCACCACCGGACGACGCCTCGACGACTACAACACCGGGGTTCAAACATCAGGTTTTCAATCTCCCTTGCGGCGGGGGGAAACCCTTGATCTTTGCCCCGAGGATGCTCAAAAACTGGGAGTTTTGAATGGCGAAATCGTTCGTGTGGTCTCCCGCCGCGGCGTCATCCAAGCTCCCGTTCGAACGACCGAATCCCTTCGCCAAGGGCTTGCCTTCATGACCTTTCATTTTCAGGACAAGATCAACACCAATATCCTGACAATCGATGAAACCGACCCGCGGTCGGGCACCGCCGAATTCAAGGCTTGCGCTATTCGGGTGGAAAGGCTGGAGGCCTAATGGACATCAGGGTAACCGGTCCGGAACCAACTTCCGCAGAGCGAGTTGCGGTGGATGCGGTGCTTGGCCCGCCGGAATCCGCATGGGCCGGGGGCAAACGGAACATGGACCTCGAGGGGCGAATTTCGCTATTGGGAGGTGGCAGGGCCCGAGCTTTTCGCGACCGACTCCTTCCCGCTTTTCATGCCGTCAAGGAACGATTCGGTTGGATTCCCCCGGGTGCGTTCAATTACATTTGCAAACGCCTCACGGTTCCCCCCGCCGAGGCCTATGGCGTCGCCACCTTTTATCACCTGTTTTCCATGGAACACCGACCGCCCACCGAGGTCCATGTCTGCGAGGACATTGCTTGCCGCATCAAAGGTTCGGAAGGGTTGCATCAAAACCTAGTTACCATCCATGGCGGTTCCGCCGAAATAGGCATTCGCCATAGCCCCTGTTTGGGCCTGTGCGAGAGAGCCCCGGCAGCCTTGATTCTCAGGGCTGGCGAGCAACCCACCGGGGGTGCCATCGGTTGTGCCACGGTGGAAAATGTGCAATTTGCCCTCGATTCTAGTGCGTTTCCCGATCAGCAAAAGGATTGGTTAAGCCACTCGGTACCCCAGTTGGGCCAACCCCAGTTGCGATTGCTTGCAAGAGTCGGCAACGGTTCCCCTGATTCGATTGCCGCTTACCAGGCCACAGGCGGTTTTGAAGGTCTGACCAAAGCCCTTGCTATCGGCCCACTTTTAATTATCAACGAGGTAATCGCTTCGGGGCTAATGGGGCGGGGCGGGGCGGCGTTTCCCACAGGCAAAAAATGGGAGGCCGTGGCCCAAGCCAAGGGACCAACCAAATATGTTGTCTGCAATGCCGATGAATCCGAACCTGGCACCTTTAAGGACCGAGTTCTCATGGAAGGGGACCCGCTTGCCGTCCTCGAAGGAATGGCAATCGCGGGGATCGCCGTCGGTGCCACAAAAGGGTACATCTACATTCGAGGCGAGTATCCCCTTGCCGTAAACCGGATGCAAAATGCCATCGACGCCGCCCGCGCAGGAGGTTGGTTGGGGAACAACATTCAAGGTACCGACTATGCCTTTGATATTGAGATCCGAAAAGGGGCGGGGGCCTATGTTTGCGGCGAAGAAACAGCGCTTTTTAACTCCATCGAAGGTATGCGCGGCGAACCTCGAAACAAACCACCATACCCCGTTCATTTTGGCCTCTTCGGCAAGCCAACCGTCATCAACAATGTCGAGACCTTGGCAAACATTCCGTGGATTCTCCGCATGGGGGGCGTCGAATATGCCGGCATTGGAACAGGAAACTCAAAGGGTCAAAAACTCTTTTGCGTCTCCGGCCATGTGACCACACCAGGGGTCTTCGAAACCCCCTTTGGTATCACCCTAAGGCAATTGATCACCCTTGCGGGGGGCACGCCCACATCCGCCCCAATCAAGGCGATCTTATTGGGTGGGGCGGCGGGTTCTTTTGTCGGCCCCGATCAACTGGATGTCCCGCTTACCTTTGAGGGAACTAGGGCCATTGGAGCGTCCCTTGGTTCCGGAGTGGTTATGGTTTTTGACGAAACCACGGACCTTGGGGACATTCTGGTTCGCATTGCCGCATTCTTTCGTGATGAATCGTGCGGGCAATGCGTCCCCTGTCGTGTCGGTGTCACTCGTCAAGAAGAACTGGTCAACCGGCTCAGACTGGGCCAACCAAAAGGCTCGGTGGAACAAGAGGTATCGCTCCTTGGCGAAATCGCCCAGGTCATGCGCGACGCCTCCATTTGCGGGCTGGGACACACCGCTTCGGGGGCCATCCAGTCCGCGCTTCGGATTTTTGGCACAAGCACCATGCAACGGGAAAACGCAAAGGCAAGGTCATGAGCGATTCGTCCTATTGGTTCAAACCACCCCCAAGGCCCAGCCAAATACCGATGCGCCCGGCGGAGCCGATAAATCCCCTTGTGGAGATCTCCATTGACGGAGAAAAGGTCGCCATCCCCACAGGTTCAACCATTCTTGACGCCTGTAAAAAGATCGGGCTAGACACTCCCACCATCTGCTACCAGGACACACTCACTCCTGTGAATGTTTGTCGGGTTTGTGTGGTTGAACTCGAGGGTTCGCGCATTTTAGTTCCGTCGTGTTCTCGAAAAGTCGAACCCGGCATGGTTATCCAAACCGACTCGGAACGGGTGCGCCATTCTCGCAAGATGGTGTTGGAATTTTTGGAAAGCTCGGTCGACCTGTCGACCTCCCCCCAAATTTTAATGCAGGCCAAACGGTATCAGACCGACCCTAGCCGTTATGGTGATCCCGCCCCGCCCGCGGCCCAAAACGAACGCGACCACCACCATGCGGGGCATCACGAAATCCCTACGGGGGCACAGGCACTAACGGTGGCCCAGCCCCCCAAAGTCGACAATAGCCTTTATGTTAGAGACTATGCCAAATGCCTTTTGTGCTACAAGTGCGTCGAGGCATGCGGCACAGATGCGCAAAATACTTTTGCCATCGCGGTTGCCGGTCGAGGTTTTGATGGCAGGATCTCCACTGAATTTAACAACCCTCTCACGGATTCCGCCTGTGTGTATTGCGGAAACTGCATTGCCGTTTGCCCCACCGGAGCCCTTAGTTTTAAGTCCGAATTTGACATGCGCAAGGCGGGGTCATGGGACGAAAGCGCACAGACCCAAACGGACACGATTTGCTCCTACTGTGGCGTTGGCTGCACCCTGACTTTACATGTTCAGGAAAATAAAATTGTAAAGGTTACTTCCCCTTTTGATCAAGAAATCACCGAAGGCAACCTCTGCATCAAGGGGCGCTTTGGCTATACGCATGTGCAAAACATCGACGAAACCAACCCACTATCCACTGAAGAAGTCTCCCATTAACGGGAACCTGAATGGATGGGGAATAACCAAGAACGGCACACGGTGTGTGCCTGCTACTTTGGCCCCTCGATGGAGGTATATGGCCGTAAAAATGGCCATGTCAGGAATCGAGATTCGTTTGCATTTTGACAAACAAGAATCAGTGGGCTTTGGCCCGCAGTTCGCCTAGGTGCCTCGACTGCCGTTCCGCACCGCGTTTGACGGTCACGGGCTTCGCATCGGGGTGGCCGCCAAAGCCAAAATTGGCCGCCCAAGCCGGCTTGTCCGACCTACCCTCCCGATGATAATCCCGCCAAAGGGCCAAGGCAAATGTTTCCATCGACCCGGAATACTGCTCCTTGGCATAGGCAAAAATCAATTCAAAGGTCCTAGCAAGGGCAATACCGTGGGCTTGGCCTGTTGTCTTCCAAAGCCAGTCGCTTAGGTGCATAAATCGGTCAAAAGCCGACCCTTGGGCCAACAACAGGGGTAGGCTTTGGGGTAACCGACCCGAGTTGGCAAGCAGGTCCCAATAGCGGGCGAAACGCTTGACTTGGCACATGGTGGCAAAGTCGATCAATTTGTTCGAAAGGATTTCGTAGGGTGCATCACCACAATAGACCATCTCCCATTCCACATCATGGCGGACGATGGGAGTTCCCCGCAATCGTTTAAGAACACCAACTTGGATCTCTTGTGGGCCCAGAGCGTAAAGTTGGTCGAAACCTTCCCCAAAGCTGGCAAGGGTTTCGCCTGGAAGGCCAGCGATCAAATCTGTGTGGATGTGAACATTCGTTTCGGCTCGAAGCCACCGGATGTTTTCGATTGTTTTGGGGTTGTTTTGGCGCCGACTGATCAACCCTTGAACTTCGGGATTGAGCGATTGAATTCCTACCTCAAATTGGAGCGATCCCAAGGGAAACTTTTTGATTTGTTCCTTCAAAATATCGGGTAGCCGATCAGGAATCATTTCAAAGTGAATAAAAAGTCCAAGCTCGATTTTCTTTAGAAAAAACCCAAGAATCGCCGTGCCCACCGAAGCATTGAGGTTGAAGGTTCGATCCACAAACTTGAACTGGCGCACCCCGCGGTCAAGAAGGTTCTCCATCTCGATAAGAAATGGTTCCACCGGGACATTGCGAACCGGGACATCCAAAGA
>SIAL01000037.1 GCA_009691815.1 Gemmataceae bacterium
CCGTTTCCAGAAAACGGTTTTGGCCACTAAAAGGTTCTCGGTTTGGCGAATGCTTGGTTTGAAAAGGAGTCCCGTTTGTTGAACTCTTATTGCGTAGGGCACCCAAGAAAAAATCTCTAATGTTTACCCCTTATGGGCTGAATGGAGTGTTATTCGCTCGTCTTTCCATCGGAATCGATAGGAGAAAAGTCCGTTGCTTGTTTCAAGCATACTGTCCGTAAACAAGCCGCGGTCAAGCTGACCAAGCAGACGAAGAATACAAGGGCACTTGGGGTTCGAGAAGTCCATTTTTCCCATGGCCACGGGTTTTCGAAAAAAGCAAAGTTTAGCACAAAAAAGATCCATGAACCGAATAGCAAGGTGAGCGCGCCAACCTTGTCACCCCTCCAACCTCGCTTTAGGGATACCCAAAGCCACCCGCAAAAAAGGAGCGAACAGGCCATGGGCAGGGCAAAATAGAATATCCAACCCTCTGTGATGGGCCCTTGGCTCTCATAGGTAAGCCTTCGCAGGGTTTTTCCCGCAATCGGCATGACGAGGACTGGCCCAAGCAACAAGGCGGGCCACAGGCGGGATTGAGCGCATGCAATCATCGGCAAGATCGCCATACCCAAACCCAGACCATAAAACTCCCTAACATAGGGAACAGAATAAAATTCCGATAAACCTAACAGACAAAAGTGAATTAGAAATAGGATGGCATCGTATATATAGGCTTGGAATTCGGTTCCTTTGGGGAATTCCGGGCGGATTAAGGCTCGGTTAAACCATACGCCAAGGCCAATAGCACCCCCCATTATCATGCCAAAGGATGTTTCCATGAGATTCCACCAATTGATATGCGGATCCCACTTGGCCCATTCCCCGGTTCGAAACGCCTCGACATTCCAGGCATGCCAAGATTGCCAGCATTGGCCTCCAGGAAAACCCAGCACTCCGCCCACTACTCCAAACAAAGCCAATCGCCATGCCAAGGTATCCCTCCGAACCCGGCCCACATAAATAATTAACCCGATTAAGGCAAAGAGTAGGCCGCCCCAACATTCAAAACGCGGTTTATCGACGGCATTGGAAAAATAAATCCAAGGGAGTTGCCCATTTTTTGGATCGAAGGGGGAATTAAACACCCAAACACCGGCAAAATAAAGAAAAGGCAATCCCAACATAACCAACAATATTTCCCACGGTGAATAGCGTACCCCGCTAAGGCCCATTCCAAGAAAAACTCCTCCAAAGCCAATCCAGATCCCGCCCGTAAGGGCAAGCCCCAACATTCCCAAGCGCCAATGGGCCCAGTCCCCAACCATGGGTAAGTTTTGGGTTTGGCCAACAATTTGGCCATAGGTCATCGACCCACCAATCCCAATTCCAATGGTGCAAAAAGCCATAGCCCGGGCGGTGGCAAGTCCCCCGGACTCACGACAAAACAGCAATGCCACCACCGAAGACACGAGAAGGCCCGCGATCATGGCACCGGATTCGTGGCCGTATTGCCCGCGAATACCCCAGCCCATGCCCCCCGCCATGGCACAAAGGGCCATCGCCAACCACCATGGTACGCTTGGTTTAATCATGAATATACCTTTATTTGTCTTAACAATTTTTACCAATTTGATCTTAAACCAGGCCCGCACAAACAAGAATCAGTGGACTCCCTCCCACGGCTCGCCTAGGTTTCGTTAATGTAGTCGTCGCACCCCATTCCGGCTCGCTTGGTTTCCACCGGATCGTGGCGTTCTTCACTTTGTGTGCCCATTTGCTAAATGGAAAAATCCTCCGAAATATCCTGCTTGGAGCCAATCCCCAAAGAATGGGAACAAAAAGGACACGAGAATGGTCACTCCATTTTGAGTTTTTTAAGCATAGTCGTTACCCTGTCTTCAAACAGTTTTTGCCATTCCGGAGCCAAAAGGCAATCGCTATCCTCTTGGGCATAGCCACGATTTTTTAGCTGTTTTGCGGTAGGGGTGTAGTAAATGTAGCCGTTGGTGTAACCGGCAACGAAGGTTTTTGGGTAGGGCGAAGATTTCTTGATGTTTAGACCAATTTCCACGGTAAGTTCCCCCGGAAAGGTCACCATTACAAATTCGCCAATGCGAAGTGCCACCATTTCCGCTTCGAGGGGCTTGCGGCCCGCAGCCAAATTGGTTGCGTTGTGTTTTCTCAAAAGGGCCAAATTGGTTTGCAACCGGGTTAGCTGTTCCATGGTAAGAATATTATTCAGGTAGAGTTTCATGTTTTGACGATTCGCCTCGTCCAATTTGTCCAGGTCTCTATTTCCCCAGGCCTTTTCGAGCATATAACGATGGGAATAGGAGGATGGATAAAGAGGGGAAAGATTGTATTTAACCATCAAAGGCATGAAGGTTTTGAGATTTAGACTTGTTCCCTGTAGGGAGTTCAAAAGCTTGGTTTGCTCTAAAAGCAGGGCTTCGATTGGCTCGGTCAAATCCGCCCTTGGAAGATGGATATTTTCGCAAAGAATGCGTAGTTGGGTTTTGGTGGAACAGTCAATTTTCCTTGCCGCTCGAACAACACTCAGGCCCAGCATATTGCCAAGAGGTTCCGCGTTTCGGGGTTGGTCGACCTCCTTGTAAAGGACCGGATTGATGTCGCCCGCGCACCCTTGCACAAAAAATGCCATCGTTTCCGGACTCATGCTGTTTTCGATCACCTTGGAGGCGAACCCCACTATATCCGCGCTGTTTTCACCGGAAGGTACGCCCATAATGGGATGGCAGGCAAAGTTGTAAACAACCGCCAGAGTTTGCCCATTCGATCTGTCTAGCCGTAGAATTCCGATTTCAGGGTCTATCGGGCCGATCTGGGTGACATCCTCATCGGGCGGCATCGAGTAGGCATGTCGAACATCGGTTTCTTTGCCATTTTTCAGGCGTAGTCGTCGATTTTCACTGATCCGATTCTCTTGACCCGACCCAACACCAACCAATACCGGTACCAATCGTTCCATGGCTTTCTTAACGGCCTCAAAAGTCTTCAGATCCACATCATTACAGACAATTCCATGGCAGTGGCTGGCATTTACGACCACTTGGCCGGGGGAGATTCCTAACTCATCGTGGACTTTTTTCCGCACTTTGGCGAGGAAATCATTGCCAATGGTGCCAATCCCGCCAATGGCCACGGCGTCCACGGTCACAATTACCACATGAACCTCATCTTTTTTTAAGACAAGGGCCTTTACATAAAGTGGGTCGTTGATTTTAAGGGCATTCTTGTTAGTAATCTCAACTTTTGCAACTCCTGCGAAAAGCAGACCCGGTTTAAGATCTTGTCCTTTTTGCAGGTTCGTTTGTGCCGTGTTGTTGGCCTTTGGTTTGAAAATACCCGAAACGGTTGGGCTAGGTTGGGCCGTTTGGCCTTTTACTTTCGCCTCGGAAAGAATGCTTACCAACACAAACAGGATCAGATAGGGCTTCATAACAATCTCCTTTAGGAGCCATTTCACTCAGTCCGATTTTCCAACTCCGGGCAGTTCTTTTGAAAGGGAAGCCGCCGCCATTATTTTTCGCGATTCCAATCCCTTGCCGGATTGTGCTGGGGGCAATTCCATGACGATCCTTTTTGTATTTATACCAAACGATAGGACATTTACCCTTGGCTTATTTGATTCGATGCCAATCCCAACGCCAGCCGTTTGCTGGAATATTGGATTGAAAGGAGATCTCCAAATTCAGGAAATGGCCGCTAAGAAAAATTGGCAAACAGGAAAACCACCCCAAACAGATTCAAACTCATCCCTTCAAAATGAAAAACCCGGATCTTGGCAAAACCAAGAACCGGGCAAAAAAGGCATCTGGTCAACCCTTAGCTATTTGCGAAGGGAAACTTTATCAGCCGGGAAATCTTTGGGGAGTTCTTGGCTAACCTTGCCCGTGGCCGCCCATTCGGTTCCCCGTTCCACCGTGGCTTGAAAACCGGCACACCCCATGGCACCCGCGTCGTGGCCCAAAGGTGTATGAAATACGCGCCCTTTGCCATAGGAAATGGTAAAGATCATTGGTTCATGGGTTTTGGTACCGGGAGAATAGGATGTGGCAAGGATGGTTAGATTTTCGGCGGGGCCGCGTAGGTTGTCATAGAGTTCATCCCTAGGATGAGCCCATTCCTTGGGCATTCCCTTGGTGACTGGGTGGGAAGGATCTCGAACAACCACGGTAAAAACGCCGGTATATCGGTGACCGGTACTATCCCCTTGTCCCTTGGCAATGACCTCGGATTGGCCCTGGTCATCGACCTTAACCCTTTTGCCAAATGCCTTGTCCCGCCAACCCATGCCAATCATTTGGTTGTATTCTTTCCAACCGCCAAAGGCGTTGTTGGCCGCATGGACGATAACCAAACCAATTTTTCCTTCTTTAAGGCGACTTTCCAGATCCGTGTTAAAGGAATCGGGCCAAGAGGCGCCGTTGTAATTGCTCACGACGACATCATAGTTTTCCAAACTGGGGGGAAAGGCAACGGTTGGATTGATTGAACCCGGTTTGTCCTTCTCTTTTTCCGCAAGGTTTGAGGTAACATCCACGGTGAATTTGCCGGTGGTTTCCAAGGAGGTCTTGATAATGGGCGAGGTTGATCGCCAATTGTGGTTGTTTTGGCCATCGACCACCAAGACGCGGATTTTCTCCGCCGCAAAGCCGGATTGGCCAATCAACAAGAGGGCAAGCAGCGGCGTGTATCGTCCCAGTTTCGCAAACATGGTATTCCTTGGGGAAAGGGGAGACAAAGGGTGTGCTTAGAAAGGTTTAGGGAATGGGCGGACGATTTCCGCCCCGGCGAAGAGGATTTTCCAATCCCAAACCCTTTAGCCTCGCAACCCGTGTTGGCGCATGAGGCGGTCGGTCGAGGTATAGGCCTCAGTTACCCATTCGACGATTTTTTCAGGCTCCGGAGAATACTCCAATTCGATGCTGATCACCCCATCCACATTGAGTTTTTTCAATTCGCCAAGGTAGCCCTTGAAATCCACCACCCCTTTGCCGGGAGGTAAATCCCCGTGAACAATACCATCGCAATCGCTGATGTGAACATGGCCCACACGGCCCAAAAGTTTTTGCATTTCGGCAGGGGCCACCTTGCTCAGGCACAAATGGGAAATATCCAAATTGGCACGAACACAAGGATGGTTAACTTCTTCAAGAAATTGTAACATGGAGTCAACATCACGAATCAAGGACAGCTTAAATGGTTCCAATTCAAGAACAATAGAACGATCAAGGGTTCCGGCATATTCCCCCAATTTCCGTGCCTGCTTCACCGCCAAATCCCATTGTTCCTTGGGCGAAATAACCTGTTTTTCCCAAATGTATTCGCCGATGACAAGGAGGATGTTTTGGGCGTCCCATTCATAGGCCAAATCCAGATACTTACGCACCCGGTCGAGATGAAACCGGGCAACGGACGGATTAAAATCAATGAGGCCAACCGCCACACAACAGATGCTGACAATGGGCAAACCGTAACGATCACATTCGCGCTTGATTAAAAGCCTTTCCTTGACATCCATATCGAGCGGATCGGCAAAAATGTCGATCGTGTCAAAGCCAATTTCTTTGGTTTTTCGGATACCAAACGAGGTGTCATGGCCCGATTGGGCCCAGGCGGAATTGATCAGGCCAAGTTTCATGGTGGAGAATCCCAGTAGAGGAAAATGGAGGAGGAATCACAATCCATGAAAGACTATGAGGATTGGCGAGTTACGCCACAGAGTCCCAAGGTGGAGGAATGTAGCCGCAGTTGGGCAAATCCTGTTTGAAGGGGAGAAGTGTAATGATTTGAAACGGTTCAAGGGGGAAATATCCCTTGAACAATTCGCCAAAGACTTTGTTAGGCAACCTTAGTTTGACATGCCACCCGGTGCTCCCGAGCCACCTTTGCTGCTCTTTAGGGCGCCAATGGGGGTTTTGGTGGCCTTTTTAGCCAATGTGTCCTCGTTGAGGAGTTCCTTTGGGTATTCCACGGGACGGCTAAAGCGGGCCTCCTCGGTGGGGGGCGACCGAAATTCTTCTGGCTGGGGAGGTGGTTTGAGATAATCCTTATGGTTGGAGCATCCCCAAATCATTACCAAACAGAGGGCCCAAAGCCCAATATTCATGCCAAGTTTGGTCCATTTGTTTGCCATGAAACTCCTCACCTGATTCCCAACCGCCTCTTAGCCTTGGGGTGACCTTGAACTCAAGGCCAAAAAAACCGTTTTCCCTTTTCCGCAACCTTACCTTCCCCTCTTACAAAAACCCAATCCGGAGTATTTGTTATAAAACTTGGCCCTTTGGTATTGACACCAAGTTCTCAAAGGTTATGAGGGAAGCCACTATGAACGCCATACTCCTTCTCACGGTGTTGATTCCCGCCCAGGTGACGGTCCAAGTGGCCCAACCCATTCGCTCTGGCAAAGTTCTCCTTTTGGAAAACGAGCGAACGATTGAGGGAGAGGTCGACAAATTCGCCGATTTTTACAGGGTCCGGCGCTCGGTTGGGGAAACCCAGATCCCAACCCATCAGGTTTTAGCCCTTTGCGCGGATCAAAAGGAGGCTTTTGACTTTCTAAGCAAGAGAACCAACCTTCAAGACCCGGATGAACGGTTCAAATTGGCCCAGTGGGCTCAGGTGCGAGGCCTCCTTGCGGAAGCCCATACCCAAATTCAAGAAGCTTTGGTGCTTCGTCCTAATCATGATCCCAGCAAGCGCCTAAAGCAGGTCATCGAACAGATGGATCGCCGCGAAAAGGAGAAACGCCTTTTTCCCGAAAAGCCCAACGCATTGGCGGCAAATGAAAGTATCGCCCCGCTCCCGTTCGAGGTTTCTACCGAGGCTTTGGGTGTGTTTTGTCAAAAAGTACAGCCCCTCCTTATGAACAGTTGTGCCTCGTGCCACGCCACCGGCAAAGGGGGGAGTTTCAAACTCGTCCGGGTTTATGGTGGTTCCAGTTCAAACAAGCGAGTCCTGCAAAACAACCTTGCGGCGGTTTTGAGTCAGGTGTCGCCCCAACAAATCGGGGCCAGTCCCATCCTTGTCAAATCGGTAAGCGTCCACGGGGACCTAACGCAGGCTCCCTTGCACAATAGGGGGACCCCGGCGTTTAAAATGCTTGAAGACTGGATCCGGGCCACGGTTTACAGTACGCCTAATGAATCCGGTCAAGCCCTTTTGGCCGCCGGGTTCAGTTCAGGCACGGTGATTCCGGCCATTGTCTCCCCGATGATCAATCCGGCTTTCATTCGAACCACCGGGTTTGCCGTTTCCCCTTCGCCTAAGTCGGAAAACCCGGGCCCCGGGGAAACCAAGCCTCCAGAAACCAAGGCCAGCACCCCTCCGGTTACCCCCAAAGATCCTTATGATCCCGCGGGATTCAATGGTCCCTCTCCCGTTGGACCCGTTTCCGCCCCGGCGCCTTCGACGCCACCTAACTCGGCACCTTCGACGCCACCTAACTCGGCGCCTTCGACGCCACCTAACTCGGCACCTTCGACGCCTCCAAAATAAGGAAATGGGTTGAGGTTCTATCCCTTTTTCCCACCTTGCCTTGCAAAATCCCCAAGCCAAGTTTGCAAGGATATTTCGGTTTCAAGGGTGAAAGTCGTATCCAAAAAACATTGAAACCGGGTTATCCAGAGGGAAACATCCCACTTTTTCGTTTCTTCTAGGTTGGATCTGGTCTTACCCTTGGCGATACCCTCCCCAAGGTTCTTGTACCAGAGGTTCTCCTGCTATCTACGCCGGGGATCTGGTTTTAGCCTTGGCGATACCCTCCCCAAGGTTCCAGAAATTCTTAATATGAATAGTTACTAAGCAAGGACCAAAACTAATGGCACGCAACCCCAGTCGGCAACCCAAAACGCAGGAGAAGGAAGCCGTGACGGAAAGCAAAAAGCCGACCATGACCGCCGGGCCTTTTGATTTGGACACGGTGCGCAATTTGGTCAACCTGATGAAGGAACATGAGCTTTGGGAAATCGAACTAGCTGATGGAGGGCGGAGCATCAAGCTAAAACGGGGGGGGGCGGTGGCGCATTCTCCAGTGATTTCGGCCCCAATGTCTATTTCCGCCCCGATATCCGGGCCTTCACCTGCTAGGGAGCCTGCGATTCCCGCCAAAAAACTCCTCGAAATCAAAAGCCCCACTCCTGGTACTTACTACTCCCAGGAAAAACCAGGGTCAAAACCCTATGCCGAGGTTGGCAAAAAAATTACTCCTACTAGCGTGGTTTGCGTAATCGAAGCCATGAAGATTTTCAACGATATCATGGCCGAAATTACGGGAACTATTGTGGAAATAGTGGTGGAGAATAAGCAACCGGTGGAATACGGTCAGGTTTTATTCCGAGTAGACCCTTCTTAAAAGTTGTCTCCCCAAAGGTCCCCCCAGTTTAGCTTTTTGGCAATTCTTTCACCCGTAGGTATGCTTCATGTTTCAGCGCATTATGGTCGCCAATCGCGGCGAAATAGCCCTTCGAATCATTCGGGCGTGTCGCGAAATGGGGATTGAGGTTGTCGCGGTCTATTCCGAAGCGGATCGGGGAGCACCCTATCTTTCTTTGGCGAATCAGGCCATTTGTATTGGCCCAGCCCTTGCGTCCGAAAGCTACCTAAATATACCTCGGTTAATCAGCGCGGCAGAAATCGCGGATGTCCAAGCTATCCATCCAGGCTACGGGTTTCTCTCGGAAAACGCTCATTTTGCCGAAGTCTGCCAATCTTGCAAAATCGAATTCATTGGGCCCCCACACGAAGCTATGCGTCAACTTGGCAACAAAAACGAAGCTCGCAAACTGGCAAAGAATGCGGGGGTAAAGGTGGTTCCGGGCTCGGAAGGACTGATTACCTCTGAGGAAGAGGCTGTGGCCTTGGCTTCCCAAATGGGTTATCCGGTGTTGATAAAGGCTTCTGCGGGCGGTGGAGGCCGCGGTATGCGTGTGGCCCATAATGACATCGCCTTAAAGACAGGCTTGGCCTCGGCAAGCCAAGAGGCGGAGAACGCCTTCAAAGACGGTTCGGTCTACATGGAAAAATACATCGAGCAGCCCCGCCATGTCGAAGTTCAGGTGATTGGCGATCAACATGGTAATTTGGTTCACCTTTGGGAACGCGATTGTAGCCTTCAACGCCGCCACCAAAAACTGGTCGAGGAATCCCCCGCCCCCAATTTGCCCCCTTCTGTTCGCGAGGCGATTTGTGCCGCCGCCTTAAAGTTGGTCAAGGCGGCTAACTATTACTCCGCAGGGACGGTGGAATTTCTCGTTGATAAAAACAATGATTTTTACTTCATTGAAGTCAACACTCGCATTCAGGTGGAACATCCTGTTACCGAATTGGTAACAGGTGTCGACTTGATCAAAGAAATGATTCGGGTTGCCGCTGGGGAAAAACTCTCCTTCACCCAAAAGGACATTGTTCATCGGGGCGCGTCGTTTGAGGTGCGAGTAAACGCGGAGGACCCGGCCCACAATTACCGACCTTCCCCGGGAAAAATCACCAAATGGCAACTGCCCGGCGGGCCGGGCGTTCGGGTGGACACCCACGCGACGGCTGGGTACACAGTTCCATCGAATTACGATTCCATGGTGGCCAAGCTTTTGGTCCACGCACCCGATCGTATGCAAGCGGTTGCCCGAATGCGGCGGGCCTTAGCCGAGTTTCAAGTGGAGGGAATTGCCACAACCCTGCCATTGCTCCGGGAAATATTTCAAAACATGGCCTTTGTCGAAGGCCGGGTGGACACCACCTTCATCGAACGAACCTATTACAACAAGGGATAATTTTCCCAAAAGCAAATGCCCCGGGACAAACCTAGGGCCTTTTTCGTTGTTCAACCAAGCCTGCTAAACCTAGTCTCGAAACCAGGGATAATTTTCCCAAATAAAAAGGCCCCGGGACAGAACCCAGGGCCTTTTTATTGTTCAATTTAAGCCAGCTCAACCTAGTCTCGAAAAGTAGTATGGCACTCATTGCAAGAGCGATAGAGGCTGGAAGCGGAAGACTTGATTTTGGCCGAGTTTTTGGACTTTGCCGCCGCGGCTAAGTCTTTGGCACTGTCTTTCATAAGGGTGTTGAATTCAGCCCATTTTTCTTTGGATTTGGATTTGTCCTTGTTTTCGGGCCATTTGGATTCACTAACCATTGCGATTGCAAGGATCTGGTGAGCGGCAACGCTAACGGCGCTCTCCAGCCTGGTGGCATCCGCGGGACTCAGCGGTTTCTTGGCCAAGGAAATCAGTTTGGATTCCAACCCGTCTTCATTGGGGGGAACGAAGCCCGCCACGGGGCCAAAACCGATGCCACCACGGGCCCTTGGTTTGAAAGAGTGCATGATGGGATCGAGGTCGAATTTTTCAAGTTCCTTGACCTTGGAAGCGTCGCCAGAAGCAAGGGATTCGCCGGTGGCGATAACGGTTGCCTGAATTTTTTTGGCAATTTCTTTTTTGTCTTGTGCCCGGGCCTGAGGAACCCATTGCATACCAAATGCAAGAACAAAAGCGGATCCGGTCAAGCTGGTAAGCAACCAGCGGGGGGAAAAGGTCATAAATAGCTCCTAATTTTGACTTCGAAACGGGGATTCCAACCGTCATCCCCTGTCACTTTAACCAAGGTGGGAGGGGTGGCACTTCCACCCCAATTCTACCCCATTAGTCTATGCAAGCTGGAGGGGCAGATCAAGGATTTGTTTAGGGATAGTTTGGGGTTTACTTTTTCTTCTTGGCTTTGAATTCGGCGATGTATTTTTCAGGGGTTTCCTTGAAGGCGTCGGCACAGCCTGAACAGCAAACATAAAAGGTTTCGCCCTTAAAGCTAACGGTCATGGTGCCCGCTCCACCTGAAACCACACATTCATTCTTTTTCTGGGCGGCCCCCAAGCTTTCTCCTTCTTTGGTGGCTTGAACGATATAAACCCCGGTAAAAAGGGTCCTGCCTTCTTCTGCTTTTTTGAAGCGATAGAGAAATCGAATCCCCTCGGCGGCCGTATTCATAACCAGTTGTTGGCGTTCATCCGATTTTTTATCCAACCTTTCGAGCGTGAGGATGTCCTTGGCAAACTTCCCGGTGAAAACCAATTTTTCGCCTTTGATATCAATCGCGTCCAGTTGATATGCTTTTTTCTCGGTTAGATAGCGTAGTTCGCCCCCTTTTAGGTACTTGCCGCCGCCAATTTTCATCATCAAGGAAACCTCATCGCCCTTAAATTTCCAGCTCCATTCGATGGTTTCCGACCAGATGGGAACTACTTTATTCCGACCGTCCGGGCCACCGGATGCTTTCCATTGGCCCACAAATTCCTGCAATTTTTGCAGGGCTTCCTTGGAATCGTCTGCGGCCAGGGAAGTTCCTTGGCACAGGGAACTGCAGAGACAATAAAAGCCAATTAAGGCAAGAAATCGCATGAATCACTCCTTGAATAGGGGTATGAAATTAGTCAATTTGTCAGGTCGAGAGGGTTTCGCAACGCCTCATGTAGGACAGACTTTCCTTGGCAATGGTTTCCGGATCGGGTAAATAATCAAAAACTTCCACGGAAACCCAACCGGGATAATGGATTTTGTGAAGAGCTTCAAAGATGGGACGAAAATCCACTTTACCAAATCCTGGCCCCCGGCGATTGGCGTCGTTGGCGTGAAAATGGCGAAGGTGTCTCCATGAGTTCTCGATAATCTGAGGAATGGATTGCTCCTCGGAGGACATTGCTTTTACATCTAGGTGAAGGCCCAAAAGAGGATGGTGAAATTCATCAAGAATGGAGCAAACCTCCTCCGCAGTGAGGAGGAAATCAGTTTCTTGGGAAGATAATGGCTCCAGAAGGAAAGAGATCTCTGTTTTTTCCAACAAGGGCAAGATTCGTTCGAGGGAATCCACAAAAAACTCCCTCGCTTGGGCGGCGGTGTAGCCTTCGGGAATTTTTCGCTGCAGTGGGGAGCCAAAAACCATCAAATGGCCGCCCAAATCCTGACAGGCGAGGGCCAATTCACCGATATAAGCAGCGGTTTTTTGACGAACCAAGGGATCCGGGCTGGTTACTTGAAATCCTTGGGTTTTTGCCAATAGCCAATGCAGACCAATGACCTCAAGGCCGTGGGATTCGACCAATTGGCGATATTCAGACCTTGCCTTGGCATCCCATTGAGTAATGAGGGGTGCCAAGGTAAACGGGGCAACTTCAAGAGCTTTGTAACCTACTTTGGCGGCAACCTCACAGGAACGGGCATGGTCCCAACCGTCAAAGGTTTCATTGCAAATGGCATAGGGAAAGGTCATGCGCAGGAATCTCCGGATTGGCCCGGGAAGAACTCCAGATATCCTATTTCTTTTTTGTGGTGGCCTCGGTTTTTTCCACTTTTTCCTGTTTGGGAGATTCTAGCTTGGCGACCGCTCCTGCCGTGGGAGTAGGCCCTGCCAAAAGCTCTTTTTTAATGAGAATCTTGCGACGGATTTCTTCGTATATTTTGGGATTTTCACGAAGGAATTGTTTGGAGTTTTCGCGTCCCTGGCCTAATCGGGTTTCCCCATAGTTGATCCAAGCCCCCGATTTGTCAACCAATTTTTCTTCGATGGCCAGGTCGATCAGATCGCCTTCGCGACTAATGCCGCATTCGTGCATCAAATCAAATTCGGCAACCCGAAAAGGGGGAGCCACCTTGTTTTTAACCACCCGGGCGCGCACCCGGCTGCCTGTGGTTTCATCGCCATCTTTGATGGAAGTAATCTTTCGAATATCAAGCCGAACGGAGGCGTAAAACTTTAATGCTAACCCGCCCGAGGT
The DNA here is from genome assembly GCA_009691815.1 of Gemmataceae bacterium. Classification (GTDB taxonomy): domain Bacteria; phylum Planctomycetota; class Planctomycetia; order Gemmatales; family Gemmataceae; genus SYLG01. Next base: position 12,770 of record SIAL01000037.1, read on the forward strand.
GGTTTCCGGGCTGCCAAACATAACCCCGATTTTTTGCCGAATCTGGTTAATAAAGATAAGGGTACATTTCGAGCGGCTGATGGTCGGAGTGAGGATGCGCATGGCCTGGCTCATGAGGCGGGCTTGAAGGCCAACATGGGTGTCACCGATTTCCCCTTCGACTTCGGATTTGGGAACAAGGGCCGCCACGGAGTCGATTACGATCACATCCACGGCATTGGATTTGATGAGCATTTCCGCAATTTTAAGGGCTTCCTCGGCATTGGATGGCTGGCTGACCAAAAGCGCTTCGAGGTCAACGCCGATCCTTCGAGCCCAAGTCGGATCCAAGGCATGCTCGGCGTCGATGAAGGCGGCCACGCCTCCGCCCTTTTGGGCTTCCGCAACAGCGTGAAGGGCCACGGTTGTTTTGCCCGAGGCCTCTGGGCCAAAGATTTCGACAATCCTGCCTCTGGGAAACCCTTTGCCTCCCAAGGCAATATCAAGCGAAAGGGCCCCGGTGGAGATGCCGGTGATTTCATTTGCGTTGGCACTGCCAAGCTGCATAATGGATCCTTTGCCAAATTGCTTTTCAATTTGGGAGAGAGCGTTCTTCAATTCGCGGTCTTGAACGGGATCAGCCATGGTAGAATTCCTTTAAGTGTGCAGTTTTGGAAACATAGTGTACGGATGTCATCCTATCCTAGGATCGGCCGAACGCAAGATATTTCATAATTTTTTCCTTAAATCAAGCTATGATATATCGTTACGGCCATTTTAAGTGCTTCTTCCGGGTGGATAATCAAACCATCCAATTGGGCATTTCTAACCTCTTCAAGTACCCGAGTAAAAGCCGGTCCCGGTTTCAAACCGTTTTGGATAAGTTGGCTTCCGTTCACAAAAGGGGGTGGAGAAAATCCTCCCAAAGGTGGGTTTTTCAAAATGCTTTGACATCTATTTAACCCTTCACTCTCCAATCCATTACCCAATTGGGCACGGTATATTTCCAAAAGGGTTTTGCAAAGGGAATGTTCCAGAATTGGAAATAGTTGGTGATTGGAAAGTGTGTGGGCCTTGGCAATCCATCCCTTTTGGGAAACCAACCAAGCTATATCGCGCACTTCTGTATTGGAAAGCCGAAGTTCCAACCCAATCCGTTTGGCATCTTGAACATGAGGCAGCAACAAGGCAAGAACGCTGATAAAGCCCGCCTTGGGCGGCAACCGGTTGATGATTTCAATGGTTTCCGCACAAGGTGGAGTGATCGAGGGTAAAATGGGTTGAAAAAGTTCCCACTGACAAAGCAGGGAAAGGGCTCTGGCCCGGGTGGCATGCCCCAGCATTCGCCTTAGTTCATCCGCAATCCTCTCAGGAGAGACAAGAGTTATCCCCGCGGCATTATTTCGAATGGCCTCCTCCGTTTCGGGATCAACCTCAAGAACAAAACGGGCGGCCAAGCGGGCGGCCCTTAGGAGGCGAAGGCGATCTTCTCGGAAGCGGTCTGAGGCGTTACCAATCGCCCGCAAAAGCCGGCGATCCAGATCTTTTCGACCACCCACAAAATCGATTATTTGATCGCTGATTGGGTCGCAAAATATACCGTTGATGGTGAAATCGCGCCTTTGGGCATCCTGTTCCGCAGAACCAAAATGGACCGCTTCCGGATGCCTTCCATCAATGTAAGCCCCATCGCTTCGAAAAGTGGCAACCTGGACATGAATGGTACGACCGGTCACTTTGGGGCCGAGGACATCTACCACCCCAAAGGCCACTCCAACGGGCAAGCTCCGGCGGAAAATTTTGCGGACCTCGTCTGGGGATGCGGAGGAGGCCACATCGTAGTCAGCGGGAACCAAGCCCAAAAGTTCATCGCGAACACAGCCCCCGGCGAAAAGGGC